>NZ_JBHVWC010000085.1:0-15848 GCF_042882445.1 Kitasatospora sp. NPDC058218
ACCTTGTCCAGCAGCGTGGTTCCGATGGCGTTGTCGTGCACGCTGGCGGCGACCACCACGACGGCGATGATCAGGCCCAGGACGTCGGTGGCGATACCCCGTTTGCGACCCGGGCTCTTCTTGCCCGCATCCAGTCCGGTGGTGTCCTTGGTCGCGTTCGTCGAGGCCCGCACGGTCTGCGAGTCCAGGACGACAGCGGTGGGGTCCTCGTGACGTCTGCGCATCTCGCGGACCTGCCAGCGCATCAGGTCGTGGACGGTCTCGGCGGTGCCATCGTCTCGCCACAGGGCGAAGTAGTAGTACACCGCGCTCTTCGGCGGCAGGTCATGCGGCAGGTAGCGCCACTGGCAGCCGGTGCGGGCCTGGTAGAGGATCGCGTTCACGATCTCCCGCATGTCGTAGCCGCCCTGGTGGCCGCTGACCGAGGTGTGCCGGCCCTTCCAGGCGACGATGACCGGCCGGATCAGCTCCCAGGCCTCATCCGACAGGTCACTCGGGTACGGAGCGCGTCCACCCACGCCCACCAGCGCACCGCATTTCCGGCCGATCGTGAAGTCCCAAAACCGGACAACCTGCCTTCAAGTACGACTAGACCCACCGACGCTCGCAGAACACCCTCTCAAAGGGCTCTGGGCATCGTGCCATGCCCGACAGCTGGCAGGCCACAAACCCTGGATGGAACTGAGCCCTCGGTGACAGGTCCGGAAGGCCCTGGGGTTCCCCGCAGCCCGGTCGGCGGCGATGATGTAGGCCATGATCGTCGCAGCCACCCAGTTCGCCCCGGTCGCCGGGGACATCGACGCCAACGTCCGTACCATCGCCGGGCTGATCCGGGCCGCCGGGGCCGACGGCGCCCGCCTGGTCGTCTTCGCCGAGCTCGCCGTGACCGGCTACGAGCCGACGCTGATCCGGGACATTCCCGGCCTCGTCCTCACCGAGGACGACGCCCGCCTCGAACCCGTGCGGGAGGCGTGCCGCGCCGTCTCGGCGGCGGCGGTCGTCAACGGTCCTGTGCACACGGCGGAGGGCCGGCCCACGGTCACCTCGCTCGTCATCGGTCCGGATGGCGGACTCCTCGCCCGGTACGACAAGCAGCACCTGTACGGCATTGAGCAGGAGGTCTTCGCAGCGGGCGGCCGGGACGGCCGCTTCGAGCTGGAGGGCACCCGGTTCGCGCTGGCCACGTGCTACGACAACCGCTTCCCGGAGCTCGCCGAGCGGGCCGCCGCCGACGGCTGCACGGTCTATCTCGCGAGCTCGGTGCTCTCCGCCGACAACGACTCGTTCGAGAAGGTCTATCCGGTGCGGGCCCGGGAGTTCGGTCTCCACGTGGTGCTCGGCAACGTCCTCGGCGACAACGAGGACGGCGTGGGCTGCGGTGCCGCCGGTGCCTGGGGCCCGGACGGCGAACGGACCGCCGACGCGGGCACCGAGGCGCCGGGCCACGTGCTCGCCGAGGTCGGCTGAACCGGCGGTCTACTGGCGGGCTCGCGTATTCAACCGTCGTGAGTTGACCCACCGGACTCTGGCACTGCTACCGAGCGTGACAGCCGTTGGGGGAGATTCTGGGTGTCAGGGGTATCCGGTTGGATGAGCACGTGACTGTCTATGACGTAGCTCGCCGGCTCCCTTCCATCGCTGACCTGCGGAACCTTTGCCGCTCACTGGCGATGCTCGATTCGATCTTGAGCCCGGACTGGGAAGGCCGGTACTACTCCTTCAACGCCGGCTGGGCCGACGGCGAGGAGATGGCCTCGATGCGCAACGGGTCGGGGGACGAGTACTCCATCGTGTTCTCGGCGGCCGGGGCCTACATCCGTGGCTTCGACCACGAAGCACCGATGAGCCCGTACGGCAACGACGGCGAGCCCTGGCCGGGAGTGATGGACGAGGTTCCGGAGGTCTTCAAGCCCTTCGTCGAGGAGCCGGCGTTCACCGACGAGGACGACGTCCCCGTTGTGACGGCCTGCCTGTGGCGGGAGGCAACGGATGATCGGTGGCGGCACGGCGTGATCGACTTCCCCGCCGAGTGTTCCGACCCCGACGGGGCGACGGGCCTGTTCGAGCTCCTGGTCAACCGCTCGCCGGAGGCGTTCCAGCGCTTCGCCGAGGACTACTACGAGGTTCCCGTGGACCCGGAAGCGGTGCGCGACGTGTATACCTTGCGACCGCTGAGCCAGAAGCTCGTGTCATCGCTGAACGCGGAGGTCACCCTCGCAGACCTGGTCGAGGACATCGCCGAGATCGGCTACCCGCAGTCGGCCCGGGACGTGATCTGAGCTTCAACCGTCGGTGAGTCGATGAGGAGTCCAGCCGGATGGTGATCGTAGGTGGTCGCCTGCGGCGTATCGGCTCCAGGTCCCGCCGCTCTCTCTGAGGAGACGGCTGGTGGTCTTGTCGTGGTAGCCAAGGGCGTCCGCGATGACGGGGGCGGGCAGTTCGAGGAGTTGTTGTCGGATGGCGGCGCCGCGGGCGGCGGCGACCGGGACACCGATCTCGCCCAGGCGTGCGGACTGGTGATCGGGGCGGGCCGGTCGGCCGGCCCGGCGGCCGGGGAAGAGCCGGCGCGATGCCTGGTTGGTGGCGGTGTTCATGTTGTCGCGGTCCGCGATGTAGGCCAGCAACAAGGTTGCCACTGGCGCAGGGACAGGGGAGGCGGGCTCCCCGAGCCGCAGAAGCGTGGTCTTCCCGTCGTGGAGCCCGTCGTCGACCGTCAGCTGGACGATCCGGGTCAGGGTTGCGCATAGAGGAGGACGATGACGCCAGCGACTCGGACCCGAACTCTCGCGACGAACCCCGGCGGCGCCGCACTCAAGAAGGACATCTGTGCAGATCAACGGTAGTGCGACCGCCGCCCACCCGATCCGCTCGAGCACCTGCCTGGACGGCCACGGCCTCGCTCGCCGGCCAGCCCTGCCGGCCGGCCCCGGACGGCACTCGCCGCAAAGTCCTGAGCTGCGCCCCATGACGTCCGCCAGGTTCATTCCATGGATCTTCGCCGCACGCCCTGACCTGACACCACCCCGGCTCGGACATAGCAAAGCCACAAGAAAGTTCGTTGGCATTCGTGGATCACCGGAGCCATCCCACAGGTACACAGACCTCTACTAACCCCGCCACTCGGCCGAATTGATGCGCAGCGCCCCTCTGACCAGCCGCCTTGCGAAGTGGATCAATAATCATGCCTGTTCAAGTAACCGAATGCTCCTTCAGCTACCGTCGGGACTCCCACGTCCTGAAGGACTTCAGCCTTCGCCTCGACAAGGGTTGCAGCGTGCTCCTCGGCCCCAACGGCGCCGGCAAGTCGACCCTGTTAGGACTGATCGCCTCCGCACTCCGGCCCGAGACGGGCCGCATCACCCTCGACGGGCTCGACACCCGTACGAGCAAGGACCTCAAGGCGTACCGGCGCAAGGTCGGCTGGCTGCCCCAGCAGGTACGCCCCGTCCCGGGCCTACGGGTCAGGGAGCAGGCGGCCTACGCGGGCTGGCTGAAGGGCATGTCCCGCGCCGAGGCCTGGCAGCGGTCGCAGCGGGCCATCGACAGGGTGGGGCTCTCCACACTCGCGGACCGTCGCAGCGCCGAACTCTCCGGAGGACAACTGCGCCGCCTGGGCATCGCGCAGACGCTCGTCCACGACGCGGAACTGGTGCTTCTGGACGAGCCCACCGCAGGGCTGGACCCGGTGCAGCGCGGCGTCTTCCGCGAGCTGATCGCCGAACTGCGCCACCTCACCAGCTTCGTCGTCTCCACCCACCAGACCGAGGACCTGGCCGAGATCTACGACTCGGTCGTCGTCCTGCTCGACCGGGGCCAGGTCCGCCACCAGGGCCCGATCGACTCCTTCCTCGCACTCGCGCCCCACGACGTCCCGGCGGAACGACGTGCCGAGGCCGCCTACGCCGGCATCGTCACCGGGGAGGTCTGACCATGCCCTGGCGCACCGTCATCCGAACCTCCGCGGCCCTGCGCGCCGCACCCGTCGCCCTGGTGTGGATCCTGATGTACAGCGGCAAGATGACCGGCTGGATCACCGACGGATACTGGCCCTCCCTCACCGCCCAGAGCACCTTCCTGCTGAACTTCACCGCACCCGCCGTCGCAGCCTGCGGCGCCTGGGAAGGCCTCAAGGTCCGCCGCTCCGCCATCCTCGACACCGCACCCGCACGCTCCGCCACCGCCATCGCCCTGTCCGCACTCGCCCCGGTCCTCGTACTCGGCACCCTGTCGGTCCTCGCCGCCCTCGCCGTCTTCCTCCCGCAGACGAGCGGTGTCCCGGGTTGGCCCACCCCCGTCATCATCACCGTCGAACTGCTGGTCGTCCTCGCCCACACCGCAGTGGGCTACGCCCTCGGCCTCACCCTGCCCCGCCTGCTCGCCGTGCCCTTCGCCCTCGTCGCCAGCTTCCTGTGGATGGCCTACCCCTCCACCCTCGACGCCTTCTGGGTCCGCCAGCTCAACGGTCGCAACCTCACCGAGTGCTGCGCCCTGGACGAGGTTCCGGCCCTCCGGGCCGTGGGCGCGCCGGCCGTGGCCGTTCTCGGGTTGCTCGCGGCCGCCTGGATCTGGACGGCGGTGCGCGACGGGCGCCGGCTGATCGCCGTCGTCGCGCTGGCGGCGACCACCGCCGCGGGGGCGTGGATCGCCGCACCACTCGGCTACCGCGCGGCCACGGCCCGTCCGGCGAGCGAACAGACCTGCACCACGGCCACACCGCGGGTGTGCCTGTGGCCAGAGCAGAAGGCCGAGGCCGCGAACATCACCGAATGGGCGACCCAGGCGCAGCAACGCCTCCATGCCGCCGGCCTCACGGAGGCCACCACGGTGTCCCCGCTCTCCACCCGTCCCAGTCGGGACGAGGTTCAGTCGCTCGTCGCCCTCGGCCACATCCCCAACCGGGCCCCGCAGTGCGCGATGGAACGAAACGGCCGTTGGCCCGGTGTCGAGGCCGTCGCCCCGCTGTCGTCCTGGCTGAAGCTGACCGCCGGAGTCACCCCTCGTACGGTGGAGGGCCGCTACCGCGAGCAGGAGGTACGGATCGCCGGCCAGGTCATGACCCTCCCGCACGACGAACAGCTCGCCTGGTTCCGGGCCAACGCCGACGCGCTGAACCGGTGCGACACCAAACCGGTCCTGGACCCCGCCCAGTACCACCACCCCGGTGTGCCCTCGTTCGAGGCGTCCCGATGATCTGGTGGCTCAGGATCCGGTACGTTCCCGCCGTCGCCGCCGGCCTGCTCGCCTGCATCCTGCTGGGCAGCGCCGCGAACTCGGTGACCGTTCCCATCCCCGTCGTGATCGGCGGACTGACGTTCGACCTGCCGATGTCCTCGCTCCTCCCGCTCATCCCCGTCTGTCTGATCCTGGAGGGGCAGGCCCGCGCCGACCGCCTCGCCGAACGCGTTGCGGTCCGCGCCGTCGGACGATGGGACGCGGGCTTCATGGCCCTGTGCGTCCTGGTCGGCGCTCTGGCCGCCGCTGGCGCAGCCATCGCGGACGCGGGCACAGCGGCAACCGCCATGGCCCGCGATTTCGCCGGCTACCTCGGCCTGGCACTCATCCTCCGATGGCTCGGCGGAGCACGCCTGGCCTCCGTGGCCACCGCGGTGTTCCCCTTCGCGTGCGTCTCCTTCGGCCTGGCGCACAACCGGCCCAGCATCTGGGCCTGGCCCCTGCACGACGCCACCTCAGCCACCGCAGCCGCCCAGGCCCTGCTGCTCCTCCTCGCCGGCGCCGCCACGTCACTGCTCGCCCCGCTACGTGGGCAGGACAGCAACGACGACGATTGACGACGAAATGGCCGGGCCCCCGCTCTCGTCGAAGCGGGGGCCCGGCCATCAGCGTACTGGCGGTGTTCGCGTACCCAGGTCAGTTGGTGGTGCGGTCGTCGAGGACGACTCGTGGACCACTGCCGAGCTCCGCGTCGTCCTGCTCGCCGCGTGGACGGGTGGTAGCCACCACTTCCGCGATGCGCTCGTAGGCGGTGACGGCCAGGGACCAGGTCTCGATGTCCCGGGGCTGCTCGACGCCGCGGTGCACGGCCGCGTGGAGGGCATTCAACAGTGCGACGGTCGAGCGCCCCGACAGGTCCGTGGTGAACGGCTTCTCCGGGTTCGGGCGGTCCCACTCCCGGGACCGCTCCTCCGGGGTGTTGAAGTGCGAGGTGCTGCCCGCGGCGACGCTGCGCACCTGCTCGTTGAGGAAGTCCCAGGTGTGCGGGTGGCACTCGATGACCAGGGTGTGGATCGCCCCGGCCTTGCGCAGGGTGGTGACGTGCGCGGACCAGGCGAAGACGGCCGGGATCAGGTCGGTCGTGCCGCCGAGCAGCCGGTCCGCATCGGGACGCGTGGCGGCGGGGTTCGGGACGGTGGGCTCGGCCACGTTCTGGTTCTCCTCGGTGCTGAGGGCGGACGGCACGGCGGTGTCCGGGCCGGCGAAATCGTCGATGCTCTCCGGGCGGTCTCCGGCGGGCTGGTCCTCGGGTGCGCCGACAACGGTCTCGGCCCAGGCCGGATCGACTGGCTCCTGTCCGATGGGCCGTTCTGCGCCGGTCGGCACGAGCGAGCCGGCTGCTACCTGCAGCCGCAGCTCACCGAGCTGCTCCAGTAGTTCCTCGATCCGCTTCTGCTGGACACCGGACTCCCGGTGGTAGCGAGCGGATTCGTTCTGCTCCTTGCTGATCACGCTGATCAGCTGGTCCCGGTGCGCCCGCAGCTCCGCCAGCACGGCCTGGGCTTGCTGTTCGACGTGGTCGGGCAGCGTTTCCACCAGGCCCTTGATGGCTGTGGTGTCGTCGAGCAGCCGGGTGGCCTGGTCGAGGATCCTCTCGACGTTGCGGCCGGTCTGGGTCACGGTCCCCCCTGGGTACGCGGGCCGGTTCGGTGGCCGCGGCTGCACCAGCGTGGAGTGAGCAGACCGGAGCCGGTGGCGGAAGTCCAAGGTGTGACCGGAAATCGGATCATCACTGTCTGAAATCAACAGGTCACGCTATGTCCTGACTATGTGCCGGCTCGGACCACCCAGTCCAGCCACGTCACCCAGAACAGCCGCTACAAGGACGACGGCGATCGTCGACAGCGCTCCGGCTGGACCGCCACCGCCCACCGCGCCACCCCGCACATCGGCCCCGCGAGGAGCCATCCCCTCTTGGCTCCGACCCCGCAGCGCTGCGCCCGTAGCGCCGGTCCCTGTCAATGGCCCCATCTCCATACGAGAGCCCGACCATCGACTATGGGGTTCAGTCAAGATGCCTGCGAAACCCACATTGAGATGATCATGGGGGCCTGAGGAGCTGGCTGGCCAGCTCCGGGAATCGGGCGAGCGGGTCCGGGAGCCCAGCCGAGTGGCTACGATCTGCTTATGGTCGATCACGAGACGGCGTTTCAGTCCCTGGACGGTACAGCGTTGTTCGGCACGGTCTGCTCGGCGGAGACGCCGGGCGGGATGGCAGTCCTGGTCCACGGGTCAGGGGTGACCCGGGAGGAGGGCGGCTTCTTCACACGCCTGGCCGCCGGCCTCGTCGCCTCCGGGGTGACCAGTCTGCGGTTCGACCTGCGGGCGCACGGGGCCAGCGGCGGGCGCGAGTCGGAGCTGACGATCGCTTCGGTGACCAACGACATCCGCGCGGCCGGTGACCACCTGCGTGCGCACACCGGCCGGCCGGGCCCGGTGCACGTGATCGCCGCCTCGTTCTCCGGCGGCGCCGCCGCGCTGCACGCCGCCCACCGGCCGGGCGACGTCGACAAGCTGGTGCTGCTGAACCCGCGGCTGGACTACAAGGCGCGGTACGTCACCTCCCGGCCGGGCTGGTCGGACGACTACCTGTCCGGGGAGATGGCGGTGCGGTTGGAGGAGCAGGGCTTCACCGAGAAGTCGCCGTTCGAGCTGAACCGGGCCCTGCTGAACGAGGTCTTCTACCTGGACACCCCGAGCATTTTGGCCGGGGTGCGGGCGCCGGTGCTGATGGTGCACGGCACTGCGGACACCTTCGTGCCCGTCGAGTCCTCCCGCCGTCACCGGGCGATGTTCGGCGGGCCGGTGGAGCTGGTGGAGCTGGACGGCGCCCAGCACGGTTTCGCCGTCCACGACGACCCGCAGTACCTTCACCCGCAGTCGCAGGTGTGGCAGCGTGAGGTGATCGGGAAGGTCAGCGCCTTCCTGGTCGGTTAGGCCACTGCCAGCTCGCCCAGTCGCTGTCGGAACTCGCGTACGGCCGGACGCTGCGCGTACGGCGCGAGGTCGTCAGCGGTGCGGTGGAGCTCGGCGAGCACCTGCCCGAAGCGGGCGCCGGCGGCGAGCGCCAGGGCCTGCATCGCGGCCGAGGCGGCCTCGTCCGGTTCGCCGGCCGCGACCAGGGCGCCGGAGTACTGGGCGGTGAAGAACGCCCGGTCGCGGGGCGCGAACGCAGCCGTGGCGAGGTGTTCGCCGAAGAGGCCGACGGCCCGTCCGCTCCGGCCGGCTTCTCGGTAGCAGATCGCGCTCTGCACCATGAGGCGCTCGTTGGTGTAGCCGTCGCCGAGCGGGCCGGTGCAGGTGGCGGGCCCGCTCGCCGGGGCTGCCTGGTCGAGGGCGGCGTGCGCGCTGTCGAGGACGCGGGTCACCTGGTCGGCGCTGGCGCCGGTGAGGGCGAGCGCCCGGGCCTGCTGCTGGAACGCTTCCGCGCGCGGCCTCGGCGGCAGGGTCCAGGGGCCGGTGGTGGCGGCGCGGGCGAGGTCGAGCATCCGGGCCGCGTCGGTGCGGTCGGTGGCCTGGGCCTGACGGAGCAGGACGTAGGCGTGCATGGCGCCGTCGCCGGTCAGCGTCGCCCACTCCTTGGCCTGGTGGTGCCAGTACGCGACGGCCGGGGCGGGGGCGCCGGCGTCGCGGTGCAGCCAGGCGGCCAGCTCGGCACCCCGGGCGCCGAGGACCAGCAGCTCGCGCCGCAGTCCGGGGGCGGAAGTGCGGGCGGCGGAGTTGATTGCCGCGAGGATGCCCAGCACGGTGGGCAGCGCCTCGTGCGGGCCGGCCAGGCCGTCGGCGCGGGCGGCGTCGTCCAGCGCGGTCAGCAGGTGGCCGAGGAGTTCGCGGTCGCCGTAACGCCGGGCGCCGTGGGCGGCGGTGGTGAGGTGGTCCAGGGCGTCAAGGTCGAGCACCGGGGCGGCGCCCGCCAGGCCCAGGAACGTCCGTCGGCGCACGTCGCTCTCCTCCAGCTGTCGTCCGTTCTCGCCCGGGCGCCGTCCGGTGGGCCGGGCGGGCCGTCGAAAGCCGAGGTCCTCAAGCGGGCAGCCGAACATCGCCTTCAGGACGCGCCGGGCGTCGCGGTTGGGCCAGGTCGACTCGCCCGACTCCCACCGCCTCACCTGCCGTACCGAGATCCTGGCTTGCTCGCGCAGCTCGCGGGCCTTGTCCTCGTACGCGGCGGCGAAGTCCTCCTGGGTGTGCCAGCCGCGCTCGACGCGGGCGGCGACGATGCGCCAGTTGGCGACGGCGTGTTCGGGCATGGGCACCCCCGGAATCCAGGACCACCACGGTAGCCATCATGGCGACCGTGAGCGATGGGACGGTACCTACCCGTCACGGTGTCCGGTGAAGCGTCCGGTGATCCGGCCTCGACCCACGCTTCGCCCGGCGGTGAACTGTGAGCATCGGACCAGCCCACCCGGCCGAGTCCCCAACATCCCCTCTACGCAAGGAGGACGCCATGAAGACCACCGCGAAGGCCCCGGCCGTCACGCTCGACCCGAAGAAGGTCGCCGCGCTCCAGGCCAAGGTCGCCCGGCTCGTCGGCACCGGCGCGCTGGCCGCCGCCCCGCACACCTACCACCACTGAGTGATCTCCGGGAGGGCGGGACGGCTGGGGCCGTCCCGCCCTCCCGGGCCCTCCAGCCCCGGTCCCGCACATCAAGGAGGCAATCCGTGGACACCCGCCTGGAGCTGACGTTCCTGGGCCACCAGACCTGGCTGGTCCAGGGCGGCGGCCACCGCGTCCTGATCGACCCCGTCCTCAAGCCGACGTTCGGCCTGCCCGGACGAGCCGAGTGCCGGGTCTGGCCGCCGCGTGACATCGACGCCGGCCTGATGCCCCGCCCGGACGCCGTCGTGCTCACCCACGAGCACCTCGACCACTTCCACCTGCCCTCCCTGGACCTGCTGGACCGGCAGGTGCCCGTCTACACCGGGCCGCTGCTGCCCGCCCCCGTCGAAGAGGCGATCGTGAATCTCGGGTTCACCGTGCGCCGGATCGACCACACCACGCCGATCGAACTGGGCGACCTACGTGTCACCCTCTTCCCAGCCGGCGCCCAGACGCTCTTCTGGGAGGACCGCGTCGTCCAGCCCTGCCTGCGGGTCGGCGACGGGCCGAGCGTGTTCATCGCCGTGGACGCCGACCCCTCGGACCTGTACCTGCAGCAGGTCGCCGAGGGCGCCCAGCCCGTGCCGCGGATGGCGGTGGTCTCCAACAACTCCCAGATCGTGCCGCCCGGCATGCCTGCCTCCTCGGTCAACCTGCTGCCCGGCATGGACGGCACCCGCCACAAGACCGGCCTGAGCGTCCTCAACCAGCTGCTGCTCGACGCCCTCGCCCCGCTCGACGGCATCAAGGACGTGGCGCTGTGCGGCAACGGCTTCCTGCCTCCGGCCTCGCCGCACGGGCCGTTCCTCTACTCCGACCACCCGAAAATGGCCGCGGCCGCCAACGGCCTGCAGAACCTCTTCCACGTCCACGGCCCGCGCCCGGGCGAACGGCTGACCCTCCCGGCCTCGCCGGCCGAGAAGGTGACGTCGGACCAGGTCGGCTGGGTGCGGATCGACGACGACTTCGAGTACGAGGCGCTGGTCACCCACGCCGCGTTCCTGGCCGACCTCGGCAGCGTGGAGCTCTCCCCGCTCGCCGAGCCGCCCGCCGACCGGGACCGGGCGCTGGCGGTCGTGACGGCGGAGCTGCCGCGGCTGGGCCGTGAGCTGCTGGCCACCGGCGCCGGGATGCTGGCGTGCAGCATCCATGAGTACCTCTCCGGCCCGCTCGGCCCCCACCGCGCGGTGCTGCGGCTCAAGGACGGCCCCGGAGGCGAGCTCTGGCAGTTCGCCTGGGACGTCACCACCGCTGACTTCGTCCAGGTCGAGGCGACCGGCCGCGAGGAGGCGATGGCCGCCTACCCCTTCGGCGCCGAGATGTTCTTCCAGGACTACCTCGCCCTGCTCACCGGTCGCCTCCAGGTGTGGGACGTGGCCGGCGGCGCGATGGAGTGCTGGCACATCGGCCGCCCCCTGGACAGCCTCGTCTACGCCTTCTTCGGCATCTACGGCGAGCACCAGCGCCCCGACCTCGCCGCCCTGTCCTATGTGAACCTGGCCGCTGGCATCACCGCGCCGGCGGGAGCCCGGTGACCACCGCACCGGCCACCGCCGCCCAGGCGCTGACCGGGCTGGCCCGCATCCGCCCCGCCGGGTGGCTGGCCACCCCGATGCCCGCCGACCCCGTCGACCTTCTCGTGCGCGCCCGCCGGGTGCTCGCCGCCGACCACCCGGGCGTGAACGGTCGGGTCAGCGTGGTCAGCGCCCGGTACACCGCCGCGGTGTTCACCGTGCACCGGCCGCCGCCGGAGGGCTCGCTGGTGCTCAAGCTCCACGCCGACCCGACCGCCTACGTCCGGGAGACGCTGGCGTACGCACTGCTGGCCGACACCGCGCCGGTCGCCCGGCTGTACGCGGAGGGCGAGGAGTCGCTGTCGCTGCTGATGGAGTACCTGCCCGAGCCCGCCGACTGGACCGAGGCGGCCATGCCCGTCGTGCTGGCCGAGCGGGTCGCCGCCGTCCACACGGCCTCGCTGCGGCTGCCCGGCGAGGCTGCCGAGGCGCTGGCCGGCTTCTCCCTCGCCGCCCTGCACGGCGCCCCGGTCCCGGCCTGGATCACGGACCCGTCCGCGTTCGGCGAGGTGCTGGCCGCTCACCTGGATGCCTACGGCCCCGACCTGGTGCCGTTGGGCCACCTCGACCTCAAGCCCGAGCACCTGCGGCGCCGCCCGGGCGGCGAGGTGGTGCTGCTCGACGTGGAGAGCGTGCGCCCGGACGTGACCGGGCTGATCGACCTGGTCACCCTGCCCGCCGTCCTGCGGCAGGCCGGGCATGAGCTCAGCCCGGCCCGGGTGCTGGGCCTGTACCTGGACGCCACCGCGGCCCGGGGTGCGAACTGGACGGCTGGCTCGCTGAAGGCCGCCCTGCGGGCGTACGCGGCGGCCACCGGCCTGGAGAGCCTGCACGGCCTCGACGGGTGAACGCCGAACGCCCGGTGCCCCGCCGACCGTGGTGATCAGCGGGGCACCGGGCGTTCGCATGTCTCCTACGGGCCCTCGATGCCGAACATCGTGCCGAACGGGTCGCGCAGCTGGGCGATCCGGCGGCCCGGCTCAATGGTCAGCGGGCCGCGGTGGTGCTCGCAGCCGGCCGCCAGCAGCCGCTCTCGGACCTGGTCGACGTTGTCCACGCCCCAGTACACGACCGGGCTGCCGCCCCGGGGGTTGCGCTCGTCGTCGGCGGGGTGGAAGCCGAGCTCGACCCCGCCGACCTCCACCCAGGCGTAGACGGCCCCGGTGTCGCTGACGTCCATCTTCGCGGGGACGTCCAGGAGTTCGCCCCACCACCGGGCCGACGCCTCGGGGTCGTCGGCGAAGGTCATCACGGTACGAACGGTGCTGAACACGGCCCACCTCCACAGGGGTGCCTTACGAGTTCCGGATCATGATTCCTGCGCTCCGCGCGGGGCGCTGGAGCATGACTGAGGGCGTCATACCGCCGGTAGCCCGTCCCGCGCCTGGAGCTCGTCGTCTGTCAGGTCACGCCACCGCCGACACCCTGACCCCCTGGTGTCGCCAGCCCCCTGGTCCCGGATCGCCCCGGAGATGGCCGGGCCCCGCCAGGGGGCTAGTGGTTGGCCGCACCGCTCAGCAGGCAGCCTTGGAGGACGCGTAGCGGTTGAGCAGGTACCAGGTGTACTCGCCCACGATGCCGTCCGTGGTGAGGCCGGCGCACGCCTGGAACTTCTTCACGTCGGCCTGGGTGGCAGCCCCGAAGATCCCGTCCCGGGTGAGGTTGCTGGTCGACAGCGCGTAGTACAGCTCGCACTGGACCTGCTTGACCGCGATCCCCGTGTCGCCCCGGGACAGTACCGGCTCACTGCTGGTGTAGCTGCACCGGAAGGAAGTCCCCGCCGATGCGGTGGGTGCCGCCACCACCGTGGCGGAGAACAGCAGCAGGGCAGCGCCGAAGGCGCTCACAAGGTACTTCTTCAAGATTCCTCCAGGGCATCGGACCGGCAGGCGCGCTTCTCGCCGACTTGGTTGAACACGAACATATCCATCACCCGGCCACAACGGGCCGAGCGCAGAACGGCGCGTCCAGGGAGCGCGCGAAGCGGCCCTGTCATCTGTGGCATCGGGGCGAGGAGGACTTGACGCCGGTCTTCGCAGAGATGTTCCTCAACCCCTAGGTTGTGCTGCTCGATGTGGAGAGAGTGTGCCCGGCCGTGACTGGGCCGATCGACCTGGCCGCCCTTCCCACCGTGCCAGGCGAGGCACGAGTCGAGCCCCGTCCAGGTGCTCGGCCTCTACCTGAACGCCACCTCCGCACGCTGGACGGCCCGCTCGCTGAAGAACGCCCTGCGCGCGTTCGCGGAGGCCACCCCGACCGCTCCCTAAGCCTCGAGCGCTCGTTGCTGTGCTTTGACGAAGCGGTTGCGCTGCTCCCAGATTTTCGGGAACAGCGAGTCGTAGGTGCTCAGCGTCTGCTGGCTGTCCCGGTACAGGGTTTCCAGCAGCTGGACCGCCTCGGCCCATTGTCCTGATTCCCCAAGGCAGAAGGCGTGCTGGTAGCGAACGGAGAGATGGAAGGGGTTGTGGGGGCCCTGGATCCGGGCGGTGTCCTGGACCACGCCGGCGAGGAGCCGGGCCGCCTCGGCCCGCTGCCCTGACTCCCCGAGGAAGAAGGCGTGGTGGTAGCGGCGGACCAGGGCCTCGTCGGGGCCCTGGACCCGGGTTAAGTCCTCGGCCAGGAGAGCGAACAATCGGGCCGCCTCGGCCCGCTGCCCTGACTCCCCGAGGCGGTAGGCGTGCATGTGGCGCCTGATCAGGGCTTCTGGGTGGTCGGGGTTCAACACCCGGTCCGCGGCCAGGCGGGTACGCAGCCAAGACCCCTCGGCCCATTTCCGGACCGACCGGGGTCGGGCGGCGGGTGTGCCGGGTGGTGTTCCGCCGCTGTTCTCGACGGTCGGAGGGTTGTCCTGGTTGTCCGGGACAACGACGGGACGGTCTAGGGCGCTGGCCTGACCGTGATGAGGGGTGTGGTCCGGGTCGGTGTCCTGGAGTTCGTCGGTGATGCGCTGCAGGGTCTGGTCGTCGGCGTCGTTGACGATGGTGACGTGGGCCAGAGCCTGGTCGATGTCGTTCCCGACCGGGTCCGAGGAGACGGTGCCGCCCGGTACCGTGCCTGCGCCACCGACGTTGTCCGGCGCGCTGGGTTCATCGGGGGTCGGGACATCGGCGCGGAGCCGGTCGAGTTCGTCGGTGAGGTCGCGGACCTGCTGCTGGACTCGGGCGGCGAGGTCTTCGGCCTGCCGTTGCTTGTCCCGTGCGCGGTCGAGTTCCTCGTTCGCCCGGCGTTCCTGGTCCAGCGCGCGGGAGAGCTGCCGCTGGGTGTCTCCGAGCGCTTGCCGATCGCCGGCGTGACCCAGGAGATCGGCGCGGTCGGCGGAGAGGCTCTCCACCCGGGCCTCCAGGGTGCTGATCATGCTCAGCAACACCATGATCAACTGTGCGGAGTTGCGCGCCGCCTCCTGCAGGGCAGTCTGCTGCTCCAGGGCCCGAGTCAGCCGCTCGTAGGTCTCGACCTGCCGCACCCGACGCTGTTCGAGCTCGCGGACCGAGCCCCCACCGACGGGCGAGGGCTCGGTCCGCGCGGCCGGGTGGTTGGCCGCGTGCAGCAGCTGCTCGACCTCGCTCCACCGGCGCTCGCGTAACCGCGGATCAGCCACCGTCACCCGCACCAGCTCGCGCACGAACTTCAACTCGGGCACTCGACCGGACAAGTACAGGCCGGTCTGAGTCTTGGAGTAGTGGATCCTCTCCGCGACGGTGGTCATCGTCAGCCCGCTCGCGTCGACCTGCGCCCGCAGGAACACCGCCAGCGCTTCGGCCTCGACCGTCGCCGCTCTGATCGGCCCCCACTTGCGGCCGCCCCGGCCCCGTTCTGCCACCCTCAACTCCCGCCCCCGGCCGAACAAACCGTCCAGGCCGTCCCGGGACAGCCCGCCGTTGTCCGGACCTTATCGCTCCTCCACCTGCGGCAATGCCCGTTCGCGCTTTTGGACTATCCATACCGACGGCACCGTCTTCCCCGACACCCAACACCGCACCGGACCGGCATCAAGCACGGGAGTCCGGCAGAACGAAGGAGAAGGATATGACCCGGCCGACCCCGCCGAACACGCCCGAGCCCTCGCCCTTCCTGACAGTCCGCACCGCCCTCGTCCTACTCGCCGCCGCCGTCATCGGCCTGGTCATCGGGGGACTGACGTTCCTGAGCGGCGGCCACGCCGCGGTGGCGGCCGTGGCCGGCCTGACCGCCTCCGGGGCGAGCGTGCTCGGGCTGCACACGCTGATCAGCTGACCCCGGAACGACTCCGATCTGCTCGCCGCAGCACTCCGTCACCACCGCGCCGGCACCTGGTGCCAGCCCGCTCAACCGTTGGTGCCTGGCGGAACGAAGAAGGAGCCTGCCATTGGACCGGCGGGACCACCGGTCAACAAGGGTGGTCCCGCCCCCCGGGGGGGGGGGGGGGGCTCATCGAGGACGGGCGGATTTACCCCAGGAGGTTG
>NZ_JBHVWC010000085.1:15858-38091 GCF_042882445.1 Kitasatospora sp. NPDC058218
TCCCCACCGCGTCCGCCCCCCCCCCCCGCGCGGGCCGGGGGGCGCCGGCTCTACGAGGACGGGCGCAGTTACCGCAGGAGGTGGTGGTAGTCGCTGGAGTCCCGTATGAGCGACTCCAGGTGGAGAACGGCAAGGACCACAGCGAGGCCCTCCTCGCTCGTGGTCAAGGTGTGCTGCCGGGATCCGGCGACCGGGACGGCGCCGTCGCGGCGCCGCGCCGCTCCGTTCGAGGTACTGACGGCGATCAACCTGGCCGTCCCGGACGGACTGCTGATCCCGGACCCTGGTGGTCGCCGACGCCAACGCGGCCGCAACGGCCAGCCTCACCCTTCGCGCCCACGACGTCCTGGTCGCAATCGAGGTCACCGCGCCGGACACCCACGTGGCAGACACCCTGCTCAGGCCCACGATGTACGCCGCGGCCGGAATCCCGCACTACTGGCGCCTCGAACTCGAACCCGCACCCCGCCTCTACCTCGGCCACCTCGAGCGCGGCACCTACGTCGACCGCCTCGTCCAGGCCGGCGAGACCACCCAGCTCACCGACCCGTTCCCCCTCGACCTCGACCTCGACCCTGCGGCGCTGCGCCGGTAGTCCCACAGCGAGGCGCCCGGCCGTCGGCATGTCGGCCAGCCACCGGCCGGGCCTCCCCGCCCCCGCCGGATGGCGGCGGTGACGGGCGCCGCCCATCGGTCCGGGCCCGGACGGCAAGCGCGAATCCCGAGTGCCGTGGCGGCCCCACGTGGGAGGATCGGCGCAGTGACGTCGAGGGAGGACTCTGTGGCTCTGAGTCACGCCGAGTGGGTGATGCTGAAGTCCGCCGGGGCGGCGGATTCCGGCTGGCTGACCGGGGCCTTGCCCCTGGGGCGCCGGACCGCGGAGCACGGGACCGTGCGCCGGCTTGTCGGAGCCAGGGTGTGCGAGCTCGCCGGTCCCGAACAGCTCGATGTTCTCGCCGCCGACGGGGCCCGCCCGGCGTGGGCGGTGCGGGCCACCGGGCTGGGGCACGATCTGCTGCGCTACCGGGTCCTGCGGGAGCGCCCCGCCGAACAGCACCCCGCTCCGGTGGCTGACTTCGTGCCGGACACCACGATCAGCGTGCGAGCTTTCGACCTGCCCCTCCTGCGCGCTGTCCGCAAGGACGCGGAAGCGGGCCTCCTGCCCGGGGTGGACGCCGGCCTGCTCGGCTCGGCCCTCGACCGGGCGCGCCCGGTCGAGGGCTCCAGCCGGCACGAGGTGGACGTCACCGAGGCCGAGTTCGCGGTGATCCTGCGGGTGTTCTACCTGGAATCCCTACGCGGCGGCGGCGCGGCCGGCTACTACCACGTCCTGCGTTCCTCGCCGTTGGCGGACGCTCTGAGGCCTGATCCGGTGCAGCGTCCGGAGCCCGGAATCGTGCGGGCTCGCGCCGCCGTCTCCTCCGCGCCGGCCCGCTGAAATGGCCGGGTCCCTCATGCTCGTCGACGTGAGGGACCCGGCCATCAGCGTACGTGCGCCTGGTGGTGAGCCGGGAGCGGTTCGGGTGGGGTCAGGCCGCTTGGTCGGGTCGGTTGTCGATGACGATGCGGGTCAGGGGGCGGCGTCGACCTGCGTGCCGGAGTCGGCGGGCCGGGTGCGGCGGATCGCGCTGGACAGGTCGATGTAGTAGGCCAGGGCCATGGCGCTGTCCTGGAGATCGCGGGTGGGAGCGGTGCTGGCGTCCCAGTAGGTGGTGAAGAGGGCGTTGACGGCGGCCATGAGACTGAGGCCGGGCAGTCGGACGGTGACCGTGTTCTCCTTGTCGCCGCTCTCGGTCGGGGGCAGCTGAGAGTACTTCTGCGACCCCGCCAGCCCTTGGCAGCGCGGCTCGAACGAGAACACCAACGGCCTGCTGCGGTAATACTTCCCCAAGGGCACCGACCTGGCCGCCCACGACCCAGAACACCTCGCCGCCGTCGCCGCCGAACTCAACGGCCGCCCACGCAAAACGCTCGACTGGGAAACCCCAGCCGAGCGCCTGCATAAACTGCTCGCGGCCTGAACAACCAACCACGTGTTGCAACGACCCCTAGAAACAGCCATGCCGCCGGGGGCCCGGGAGCGGTCCGGGGTCAGCTGACGCCGAGTTCACCGAGCTGAAGGTAGTAGTCGCCGAACTGGTCGGCGCTCAGCCGGGTGCCGGTGACCTTCACGTACCGGGCCGTGGTCGGAGCGAAGGTGAGGACCTGCGGCGCCGCGCCGGGGCGCGGCGTGCCCGTCCGGGTGGCGACGGTCGACCAGGCGCTGCCGTCCGCCGAGACCTGGACGGTGTAGTCCACCGGGAAGCCCAGGCCGGTGTTGGCACCGTCGGTGCGCGGGGTCAGGCTCACCCGGCTGATCAGGCTGGGGCCCTGGAGGTCCACGGTGACCCACTCGTTCGCAACCGGCCCGGCGGAGCGGGCGCTGCTCCAGCCCATCGAGTGGTCGAGGGTGGAGTTCGCGACGCCGTCGTTGACCGCGGCCGGCCGCCAGCTGTAGGGGCCCGCCGAACTCGACGCCTGGGCCGGCCGGTTGACCGCCAGCTCGCCGCCCGCCGCCTCGATCTCGGCGAGCTGCATCCGGTACTGGCCGTTCGGGTCGGTGCCGAGCCTGGTCCCCGTCACCCGGACGTAGCGCACGTCGGCGGGCTGGAACGGGAAGGTCTGGACGGAGGCGTCCGACGGCTTCGGGTAGTTCTTGCGGTCGGCGACGGTCGACCAGGTGGAGCCGTCCGCGGAGACCTGGACGGTGAAGTCCACCGGGAAGCCCTTGCCGGCGGCCGGACCGTCGGCGCGCGGGTGGAGGTCCACCCGGCTGATCCGCCTGGTCGAGCCGAGGTCCAGCTGCGCCCACTCAGTGTGGTCCGCGTTCACGTTGGTGTTGCTGCTCCAGCCGTTGGTGCCGGTGGCCAGGCTCCGGCGCCCGTCGGTCAGCGCGGCCGTGCTCCAGCCGTCGCCCTCGTACGTGCTGGAGGTGGCGACGGCGGCGTTCTCCGCCGGGTCGGTGCCCGGGTTGAGCCGCACGTGCTCGAAGCGGGCGGACGCCCCGCCGGTGGCGAGGCCGAAGCCGCCGACCGGGTAGCCCTGGTCGGTCACGGTGAGCAGCTGGACGGCCCCGGCGTAGACCTTGATCGTGCCGCCCTGGGCGGACACCCGCAGGCTGACCGTCTGGCCCGGGGCGTAGCCCGGCACCGTGGCCGACGCCAGTGGGACGCCGCTGCGGTTGACGAACACCTCGCCGTTGTTGCGCAGCGCGACCAGGTACCCGGTCTGCGACTCGGTCGGGTTCTGGTTGCGGACCACCATGCCCGCCCAGTTGGTGTCGCCGCCGTCGGGCCTGACCCCGGTGATCCGGACGTCGACGGAGGCCGAGACGTCCTGGTACGCGCGCCCCGTCAGCCCCGCGACCACGTCCCAGCCGGAGTTGGCGTCACCCTGCACGTACCCGCCGTCCCCGGCCGCCGACCAGGAGCCGAGCACGGTGCGCCAGGAGGCGTCCTTGTCCGCGCCGAAGTCGTCGCCGAACGGGAAGACCGCGTCCGGGGCGGGGGAGGCGAGCGCGTCGAGGATCTGCTTGTGCCGTTGGTCGGCCGCCGCGCCGGAGGTGGAGAAGTTGGTGGTGCCGCTGATCAGCGAGCCGATGAGCGCGCGGGCCAGCACCGGCTTGGTGGCGGAGAGCTGGTGCAGCAGCTCGTAGTCCTGGACGCCGGCGAGCAGGGCCTCGCTGCGGACGCTGTCGTAGACGCCGTAGGTGGCCTTGTTGGGACGGACGAGGTAGAAGTCGCCGTCCATCCTGCCGTTGAAGGTGTCGAGGGGGGCGTAGTTGTTGTTCGGGTCGGTCCAGATGTTCCAGCCCCAGTGCAGGAAGCCGTTGCCGCCGGCGGACGCCACCATCCACGGCGTCAGCCGGGAGTCGGACAGCGGGTAGCTGATGTAGCGGTTGAGGTGCTTGTCGGTGGGGTTGTTGCAGTAGTAGAGCCAGAAGTCCTTCCCGGAGAGGCGGAGGTTCTGGTAGTACGCCATGTTCTCGTCGTACTGCGGCCCGCCGATGGAGGTCACCGTGCTGAGCGAGCCGTCGATGCCGGGGACCGGGCTCTGGCGGGACTCGTTGCTCAGGCCGGCCGGGAACGCGCGCTTGTAGTGGTCGTAGAGCCACACCGCGTTTTGGGTCTGGGTGGTGTCGGCGGGGTTGGGCTCGTCGACGGCGCTCATGTAGAAGACGTCGCTCCAGCGCCGCCCCGGGGCACAGGTCGGCCCCGCGTCCAGGCACTTGGTGTCGAGGTGGTCCTTCAGCGCCTTGAACACCGTGTCCAGGTAGGTGCCGGCCGCGTCCGAACCGGCCTGCTGGAACACCTTCTGGACACCGCCCTGGCCGTTCGCGACCAGGGTCTCCAGGTCGCTGCTGCTGTCCAGCAGGGTGGGGGTGTAGATGTACTGCAGGGCGCCGGCGTCCTGGAAGGTCTGCAGGAAGCGGTCGAAGTTCTTCCAGCTGAAGGTCAGCTTGCCGTTGGCGTCCGACGTGGTGTCCGGGATGGACAGGGCCTGGAAGTCGGCGTAGACGACGTTGTTGCGGTGCTTGGTGTGGTCGGCGGCGAAGTTGGTGATGACCTTCCACCAGTCCTCGTCGAAGGCCTTGACCGGCGCGCCCGAGCCGTCGCTCTTGGTGTACTGCGCGGGGATCGAGGACTCGGTCCAGTTGTAGTCCCAACCGACCGAGGTGAACCAGTTGTTCATCCGGAACGTCGACCGGTTGGCCGGCGGAACCGCCGCGTCGTACACCGTCACCGAGACCGGGACGTCCACCGCGCCGGCCGAACTCTGCACGGTGGCCCGCCCGGTGTAGACCCCGGGGGCCTGCCCGGTCGGCACCGCGACGCTGTAGTAGTACGGCTGGGTGGTGTTGGCGGCGAGGCTGTACGGGGTGTTCTCGACCAGCGCGTCGTAGTAGCTCGACCCGCCGTCCGGGGGCTCCTGGTGGTCGTTGCCCGCCCAGTCGGTCTTCTTGTCGACGTTCGGGTGGTTGTACTCCCGGTTCACGGTGATCCGCGAGGCCGGGATGGTGGCCCCGCCCGGACCGGCCAGGTCGCCGGGGACCAGTTGGAGGCCGGTCAGCTGGGCGTCGGCGCGCACCGCGATCTGGGCGGCCTGGGTCTCGTTGCGGGCGGCGAACAGGTCGACCCGCGGGGTGGCGCGGCCGGGGGCGGCCGAGGACGAGAAGACGTGGTCGTAGCCGCTCTCCACCCACACGGACGGTGCCGTGGCCGCAGATGCCGACCCTGGTGACAGGGGAACCAACAGGGCGCCGAGCAGCGAGGGTATGAGGACCCTCGCAGTAATTTTGCCCACAGTGTCCCTTTCTGGATGTTATGTAATCGACATATCGTGAAACTTCATTGAAGATTAGTCAGGTTGCGGAGGGAGTGAGTAGACCGGGCTCGGAGCTGTTGGAGGGCGGGTCCGGTATCGGCGATGGCGTTGTGGACCTGGACGACGAAAACCCGCACGTCTGCCTCGGGGGTGTCCCTCAGGGCGACGGTGAGCAGCTCGCGCCGGCCGGCGGGCGGCGTCGGGTGGATGTAGGCCTCGGTGGGGGAGTGCTGGTCGTCGATCTTCAGCCCGAGGAGTGGGTGGGTGGTGTCGGGGCGCACCCTCAGGGCGTGCTCGTACAGCTCCAGGTGGTCCCCGAGGGAGTGGAGCAGCGCTCCGTGGCTGGGGGCGCGCAGTGCGGCCAGGAGGAGTTCGGCCTTCCTCACCCGGGCCTGGTGCTCGTGTGCGGCGTCGGTCGCGGCCGCGCGGGCCGTCCCCTGTTCGGTGGCCACGTTCTGTGCCGCCTGGCGCGGCCGTGCGGAGCTTCTGCCGTTGCCGGCTGTGGCGGGGGTCGAAGGCATTGCGCCAGGTGCCGGGGTAGAGACTCATCCACCAGGTCGCGGCGGCTACGGCAGCCAGGGCCGCCACAACCGACCAGAACACCGCGGTCCACACGGTTTCCGCCACGGCTTCTCCGCGACCGGGTTCGGGTGTACGGGCGCGCTTCGCTCGCGTCGGCGGTGCCCGCCGTCCGCTGCCGGACGCGCGGTCATTGGGTGGCTTCGACGGCGACACCAACGAGCTGGAGGATCGCTTGTCCCCACGCGGTGGCGGCGATCAGGACACCGAACACGACGGCGGTGACGACGGTGAACGCCTCGTCGACGCGGCTACGGGAATGGGTGGGGCGACGGAGCCGGACGAGGATGATGATCGCGAGAAACACGCTCACGCTGATTGTGTACTGCACTGCCCACCCCGGCCTTGTTTGACGCTGTGCGAGACACCGGTTACCCGGTGCCCGATGTTGCCGGGGCGAGCATGCCGGAGCGGCCCGGCCGGGTGGGTTCCGTGACGGCGGCCCGGCCTTCCGGCCGGTCGACCAGTGGGGCCACCTCGGCACCGGGACGACTGTCCCCCGACGGCTGCCGGATCGTCATCACCCGCGCCGCCGAGCGCGCCGGCCTGCCGGTGCGCCTGACCGGGCACTCCCAGCGGGCCGGGCTGATCACCACCAGCATCAAGGCCGGCAAGCGGCCCGACAACGTCCGTGCCCAGTCCGGCCACGCGGCCGGCTACCCGAGCACCGCCGCCCCCGCTGGCGCGGGGAGGACATCATCAACGCGGTGGCTCAGCTCGCGCAGATCGGCTGACCCCGGCACCTGCGGGGAGGGGGCCAGGACACCCCCTGTCGACCCCGCCCTGCTCCGCGAGTACCACGAACGCCTGATGGACCCGCTGCTGGAGGTCACCCGCGACCGCCTATGCACCACCCGCGCGGCCGACCGGATCGCCGACGACGCCGACCTCGCCGTCGAACTGCTCTACGGCCCGATGTACTACCGCTTGCTGCACGGCCTGGGCCCGCTCGACCACGCGTACGCGGACCGCATCGTGGGGGGCGGTCCTGCGCGCGCTCAAGGCCTGACACCGGACCGCCTCGAATGCCCAGCCGGAAGCCTTCCAAACACCGCCGCCTGGTGATTCGATGGTAAGAGACACTCTTTCCGAAGCAGCCACACCCGAGTGATTCGTGCATCAACTTCTGGTTCGCCGAATCCCGCTTCTTCGATTGCTGTGATCGCCATGAATAATGAAGCGCGAGAGCCGGGGGGCAAAGTCGACCCGCGCAGGGCACCCCGCCTGGTACGCCTGCGCCACGCCGTTCACCGGGTGGCCAGAAGGACCCGGCGATCCTTACGCGTCCACTACGTGCGCTGGCTGGCCCGTCGAAAGGTGATCCGGGTCCGCTACCCGCTCACTTGGTCGTCCGTCCGCAAATGGTTCACGTTGATCCCCGCGACCATTTTCGTGCTGTTCGTCGGGTACTCGATCATCACCATCATCCGCGGCAGGAAAGGGTGGATCGAGGAACGCTGCGGCGACACCGGGAACGCCTGCGGAGTCGTCATCGGCTTCGCCTCGCCGTTCCTCTCCCTGGCGCTGGCGACCGCCCTGTTCCTGCTGTACCGCTACTGGAAGATCCGGCGGCCGATCGTACGGAAGGCCAGGCGCCGGCCCCAGGAGCTGGTCCCGACCGCCAGGACGGCCGTGAACCAGATCGTCGGCCGGAAACAGCTCTGCGAGGTCATCTGCCGCTCACTGCGCGACCACACCGGCCGGCGCCCCTACGTGCTGGTCGGCAGTGTCGGTGCCGGAAAGACCGCAGTACTCGTTCAGCTCACCCAGATGCTGGCCCGGCAGCACCGCGTTCCCGTCCCGGTCAGACTCCGTGAGGTCGGCACCGACGGCACCCGGCTCGACTTCCGTGAACTGGCGGAGCGGCGCTTCACCGAGGAGACCGACCCCGGCGCCCTGCTCTCCGCCGAGCAGAGTGCGAAGGTCTGGCGCCAGCTCTGCAAGGACGGCCGGGCCGTCGTCCTCGCCGACGGGCTGGAGGAGGCCCTCACCGCGAACGGCCAGAGCGCCGACCGGGACAACGTCATCCGGGCCGCCATTCACCGGGCCGAGCGGCAGAACCTCCCCCTGGTCATCGCCTCCCGGCCACACACACCGCTGGAGGCGACCTACGCCTCGATCATCGACCTCGAACCGCTCTCCGAGGAGGCCGCCCTCGACTTCCTGGCCCGGAACGACCCCGCAGCCGACAGCCAGCGGCTGGACTGGATCGTCGAGACGGCCGCGGTCAGCGAGTCGCCGCTGTACATGGAGATCGCCCAGCAACTGCGCCGCCACCACCTGCTGGAGCATCTCGACCGGGGCAAGACCTGGGACCACCTGGACACCCGCAGCCGCGACCGCTCGACCCTGCGGCTGCGCCTGCTGATGACCTGGGAGACCGCCCTCGTCGGCGGCCACCTGCACGACGAGGTCGCCCTCACCCGGCAGGAGCGGGAGAGCACCATCCAGACGATCTCGCTGCTCGCCGCGCTCGGGCTGCTCCAGGACCGTCTGGAGGTGAGGTTCAAGGACCTGGTCCGGGTCAGCGAGACGGCCAGCGCGGAAGCGATCCTCAAAGAGCGGCTGCGCACCCTGCACACGACCGTGGACGACCGGGACTGCAAGAGCGTCCTCGCCCTCTACGCCACCCAGGGCGAACAGCTCGGCCTCGTGGAGACCCTCGGCGACCGGGTGCGCTTCCCGCACAGCATCCTGCAGGCCTACCTCGGGTCCCGCTACCTCAGCGAGTTTCCCGCCAAGGTCGACGCGGCGCTCCGCAGCGGCACCCTGGGACGGGAGCTGCTGATCGCGCTGGTGCTGCAGGCCTGCCGCAACACGCCGGAGACCACGAAAGGAGTCGCCCAGAGGCTGTTGGCCGCAGCCGGCGAACGCAAGGACTGGAAGGTGCTCGACCTGTTCGCGACGGCGTTGGAGGTGGATCTGCACGCGCAACTGGCCCGTCCCTCCGCCCCGGTCAGCATCCACACCGAGATCGCGCAGGCGATCGAGGCCAGGTGGCACGACATCGACGTGCAAGACCGCCGTACGGTGGACGAGGCTCGCGAACGGCTGATCCACCGCTTCGGCGAGGTGCTCCGCGAGATCGGCCACCTCCAGGGATCGAGCCGCTGGCCGGAAGGGGCGCCCGGACCCGCGTACAAGGAGTTCTTCGCGATCGCGATCCGGGAGCGGTCCTACGCCCTGCGGCTGGCCATCACCCAGGAGATCGGGGCCGGTCGCGATCCGGCCTTTATCGCAGCTCTCAATCTCGACCCCGGACTGCACCAGTCGGAGCCCACGGACCCGGTCGCCACCTTCCAGTACATGATGAAGAAGGCCCGGGCCCGCGCCTCCGCGCCCGGCAACGTGCCGCTCGACGAGGAGGCCGCCGAGCCATTCGAGTGCCGGATCAACTGCCGGGAGGACGCCGGGAACTGCCGGGGCCCCCAGGCGGTCTGGCGCGAGTTCGCCACCCGAGCCTGGCTCATCCCCATGCTCGTGGGATCGGTCAGCACAGACCGCAGGGCCGACGCGCAGCGACGGCTGCGCCAGTGGCTCGACCACCTGGATCCGGCGAAGTGCCCGGGCGGCCGCGCCGACCTGCCGCTCTCCTTCGAGGTCGCCCTGGCGCAGGGTTTCAAGAGCGCGGCCAATCGCCGCAAGCGCCATCCCGACACCACCAACGACACTCGCGAGTTCCTCGTCGAGCAGGCCGAGAAGATGCTCGCGCAGTCACGCTTCTGGTTCTCCCAGCTCACCCTCATCCACGCGCTCTCCCTCTGGGAACTCCCTGACCACTCCGGCAGGGTGACCGCGGACGGGAAGGACTTGGACGACGTCGGCCGGCCGCCTCCGCCCACCGACGCCCCCCGTGACGCCGTCCGGCGCTGGCTGACGCTGGCCGGCTCCGAACGCGCCCCTGCCGACCGCCGGGCGGAGGACCAACGTCGGCAGGGCAGGCGCGAGCGCCTGCACCCCTTCGTGGCCGGCGCCGCCCACCTGGCCGTGCTGGCGCTGGAGACCGGCCGGCCGGAGCAGTACATCTGGATCGACGAGAAGGGCGCCATGGAGAAGGTCGGCTCCGACCCCGGCGACCCGCGCTTCTACCGCAAGCACAACCTCTGGATCCCGCCGTCGGTCGGCTGGAGCACGCTCGACCCCCGGGCCCAGCAACTGCTCGCCGACGTCCTCCTGCTGCTCAACCTCACCGAGCGCACCGGCGACCCGGACGCCTTGGAGGCCCGGCTGGAGAAGGCCAGGCGGAACTCGCTGCCGCCCTGTCTGACCGAGGACCGCTCCCCGCTCCAGCCGGGAGACACTGTCGGCATGGCCAGGCGGGCCGAGCCCGGCAGCACCTGTCCACGCGACTGCCGGTTCGAGCTCTGTCCCTACCCTCCGAAGGGCGAGATGCCCCGGGCGGAGCTGACCGAGGTCTTCTGCCTCCAGCAGCAGGCGCTGCTGCGCTGGCGCCGCGGCGGGTTCTTCGCCCTCACCCGCAAGCCCGCCCGCTGGCAGGGCATGACCGGCAAGGACCTGCGCCGTTTCTGGGGCAGCATGGCGGCGCGCACCCGCACTCCCCGGCCACCGTGACCGGCGGCCCACTGGCTAGCTAGTCGGGGAACTGGCCCCCGCGCACAACGGCAACGACGACAAGTGGACACGTTCCTCCAAGTCCGGGATCCGACCTCGGCCTGCAGGAGACGCGAGAAAGGCACGGAGCCCCGCAGACCGCCAGCCAGCCACTACCGTCGACCTGTAGGCCCACACCTTGGACGGAGTGAAGGTGAGCTTCACCGCCCCGCTGGGCGTCTCGGTCGCCGACACCTCTGTACGGTCGGCGGCGCCCTTCGGTGGGCCGGCCTCTCCCTGTCTCCGTCAGCCCCGAGCCCTGTACGGGGGCCGGGGGGTGGAGTTCGTCAGCGGTACCAGGTGCGGATGGCGGTGGCGGTTTCGCGGACGTCGGCCTGTCCGTCGCGGATGCGGCCGGCGAGTTCGACGGCCTGTTTGGGTTCGGCGGTGACGATGACGCCGGAGCCGGCGAGGTAGGAGGCGGCGACGACCGCGGCGAACTGCTCGTTGGCGAACTCGAGGGCGGGGACGCGGATGAGCTGGTGCATGAGTGCCGCGGCCCGCTGGTGGACGGCACCGTAGACGGGTACGTCCATGACCTCGTCGAGGTGGCGGGCGACGGCCGCGGCGAGCGTGCCGTAGTCGGTGATGTCCGGGTCGGCGGGGAGGAACTGGTGGGCGATGTCCAACAGCCAGGCCCGGTCGACGCGCAGGATCACGCGGCGTCCGCCGCGTCGGCACGCCCGCTGTGCGGGTAGGGGCCGAACTCGGCCTCGAAGGCCGGTGCCCAAGCCTGGGAGAAGTGCGCGGCCGCCGTCAGGAACCGCTCCCGCCGCTCGTCGGCCTCCTCGGCGAGGACCTTGCGTGCGTAGTCCGGCAGGGACATCCCGGCGGCTTCCGCGCGCTGCTCGAGTGCCTCGTGCGCCTCGTCGTCCAACCGCACGTTCAGTTGCTTCATGACCGCAGCGTAGCGACACCTACACGCCGCTACAACCCTTGAGGGGCACCACCCCGCAGCCCCTTCCGACCCCGAACCGAAGGGCCGGGTCAGTGTTTCCCGCGGACAACACTCGACCCCAATCAGAACCCTCTCCCTCAATCCGGATCCGGGAGCGCCGAGCCCCGCAGCGAGAACGTCGCGCCACCTCCGGACTGTCCCCGAACCACGCCCGGGCCAAGGACTACGGCTGCCCCCGCGCATGCGGGGAGGACGTCGGCGAGAAGACCACCATCGTCGATACGTTCGGCTGACCCCCGCGCCCGCGGGGATGGTCCCGTGGCGAGGCGACGGCCGCCGCCCGGTGGACGCTGCTCCCTGCGTCCGCCGGGGGTGCCTCTATGGGGCCCGTCAAGGAAATCGGGCTGCGTTCGCGCGGGCTGGCGGGCAGCATGGCGGGATGCCGGATCTGCTGTGGGATGACGTCAGGACCTTCGCCGCAGCACTCATCTGCCACCGCGCCTCGTCCGTGCGGACAGGTCAGAACCGGGTGAGGCGGGCCCGACGCTGCTGACCCAGACAGGGAAGGCCGCGATCTCCGGCTCGGCCTCGATCTGCTCCGAGTTCTGCAGTTCATCCGAGTCCGACAAGGTGATGACCCCGGGGCTACTGTCAGCCAGGAATCCCTCGACGACTGACCCGAGGTCATAGGAAGGCACGTAGGATCCGCCGAACGGCAACTCATCCGGCGGCACCGACCCGGTCGAACACCTCAACTGCCCAGCGACATCGTCGTGCCACACGTAGAACGTCGCTACCCCAGGAAAACCCAGCTCGCGGATGCGGGCGCGGAGAGCTGAAGCAGTCCGCTCGAAAGCAGTCACCACCTCGGAGACGGACAACGACCTCCTGTCCTCGACCTCCGCGCTCAGCCACCAGGTGTTGGTCTCCCACTCCACCTGTCGGTCAGCCGGTTCCAGAACCAGGGGCTCGTCCGCCACCTCGGCGATCCATGTCAGCAGCACCAGAGCAGTATCCCCGCACAACTCGGGCCCCAGGAACTGCCATAAGAAACGATGTAAGAGACTGCCGGTCCTGCCTGCTCACCACGCCTGCGGGGACGACTCAGGGTGGTCGATAGGTAGAAGCGGGGCTGTCCCCTCGGCTGAGCCCCGCCTGCGACAGCCGCCATCTACACCGCGCCAACCGAGCAGTCCGCCGAGCTGGCCCTGGAGGAGTTCGCGGCCTCCGACCTGGGCGGGCGCTACCCAGCCGTCGTGCGGACCTGGCGGGCCGCGTGGAGCGAGTTCACGCCCTACCTCGCATTCCCGCCCGCGACAAGGAAGGTCATCTACTCCACGAACATGGTCGAGACGATCAACTCCCGACTGCGAAAGGCCACCCGCAACCGTGGCCACTTCCCCTCGGAACAAGCCGCATTGAAGGTGCTCTACCTCGCAGTGCGGGAGCTGATCAGTCCCAAGGCACGCGACGTCAACCACGTCGCCGCACACCGGTAAGGAGGCGCTGAACCAGTTCTCACTCTTCTTCGAGGACCGGCTCAGCATCCAATGACCGCAGGGGACTTACACAGGAGCGCTTACACGCTCAGCTACAGGTGCGGTCCCGGGCCAGGCTCCGGAGCAGGTCGAGGAACGCCGCGTCGTCGCCGCTGTGTTCGGACCGCTCCTCGCCGCGTTCCCATGGTGGACGGTCCAGGTGCCCGGCGACGCCTCGAACGAGGCCCTGCTGATGGGGTCGCTGTCCAGGAGCAGGAATGAGGTCGTGCTCGGCTCCGGCTTGCGGTCGGGAGTCAGGAGGCTGGCGTCCTTCATGGCCCGGATCAGTTCGGCCGGGGTCCACGGGACCGGGAACCGGCCGGCGAGGGCGACCGCCAGGACGGTCCGGCACGGGTACGGGGCCCGCACTCCCCGGCACGAGTTCCCTTTCGGGGCGGCGGCCGGGGCCACCTCCGGCGTCACCGGGAGACAGCCGGGGTTGTCGTGGTCGTGCGAGGGGCGCTCCCGGTGGGTTTCCGGCCGGCAGACCGGGCACAGGTGCCTGCCGCGAGGCGCGAGGGGCGTGCAGTGCCACGGCCGGCCCGGCTTTGTGAGGTGTCCGGTCGCACCGTCAGGCGTGCTGTGTGAGGAAGGCGCCCAGTTCCTTGTCGTAAGCGTCGGGATCGGCGTTCCAGGCGCCGGTGTGGCTCGCCCCTTCGACGGTGACGAGTCTGACCTTGTCGGGCCACTCCCGGGCGAACTCGGCGCTGGTGGCGTACGGGACGACGGTGTCGCCGGTGCCGTGGAAGAGTAGGACGGGCTGCTCGGGGCCTCCCGCGCGCCGGTTGGCGGCCAGGGCGTCGACGTCGTCGAGGTCCACGCCGGAGCGCAGGCCGGCGACCGCGGATTCGAGGGCGGCGACCGGTGCGGGCAGGCCGAGGCCGGTGACGATGGTGTCGAGGGCCGCACGATAGTCGAGGGCCGGAGAGTCGAGGACGACGGCGCGCACGGCGCTGGTGTCGGCGGCGCGTTGGAGATAGGTCTCGACGATTCCTCCGCCCATGGAGTGGCCGAGCAGGACGACGCCGGTGGCCCCGTGGTCGCGGGCGTAGCGGACGGCGGCGTCGAGGTCGCGCCACTCGGTGTCGCCGAAGTGCCGGGTGTTGCTGCTGTCCCGGGGCGCGCCGGGGTCGTTGCGGTAGGTGATGTCGAGGACGGGGTGGCCGAGGTCGTGCAGTTCGGGCATGCTGCGCAGTCCTGCGGCGCGGCCGGCGCCCAAGCCGTGGACCTGGATGGCCCAGGTGGTGTCGGTGCCGGGCAGGAACCAGGCGGGCATCGGACCGAGTTCTCCGGGATAGGTGACGTTCTGGTAGTCGAGGCCGAGGGCCTGCGAGGGGTCGGAGGTCCAGACGGTGACGATGATCTTCGCCTTGGCGCCCGGGGCGGGCGGGGTGTCGGCGGTGAGTTCGCGGGTGACGGTGTCGCCGTCGGTGGCCAGGACGGGTCCGAGGGTGGCGTGGCGGCGCCTGGCGGTCTCCTTGTCCTGCCAGATCAGGCCGAAGGTCCCGGCGTAGCGGCTGTCGGTGGTGGCGGGGAGGGTCACTGTTCCCGGCGTGGAGGCGACGATGTGAGTGTTGAGCGGGGTGTCGTCCGTGGGGTGGACGAGTCTGCCCGCGGCCAGCCACAGCAGGCCTGCGGTGGCGCCGAGGGCGAGGACGAGAACGCTCGCGAGGCCGGCCAGCAGGTGCCGGCGCAGCCGGGAACGGCGGGTTCGGCTGCCGGAACGGGGGGCCTTGGAGGTGACCTGTGGGATGGTCGTCCCGGGTTCGGACGCCTTGGGTGAGGTGTGGTCGTGGGGCATGGGCGGTGACGCCTCCCGGTTCATGTGCGATTGAGGGCGGTGGGTCCGGCGGCGAGGTGGAGGGCAAGGCCGGTCGGGGTGACGGTGAGGGCGGTGGGCTTGAGGCCAAGGGGGTAGTCGGTGGGCTGCTTCTTCGCGGTGAGGCGTTCGTTGATCCGGTCGAGCTGGGGCCCGGTGACGGTCCGGCCGAGGAACTGGAGGGACGTGGCCGTGATGGTGACGCGGCCCTCCGTGAGTGAGGGCTTGAGAGTGAGTCGTCCCATACCGCCGGTTCCCAGACCGAGCTGGATCGTCCCGGCGGCCGGGTCCGTGCTCGCGGTGTCGACGGGCAGGTTCTGGCCGGAGTCCCGGATGGTGGCTGCCAGGGCGTCGGCGGGGATCGTGATGTCCGCCGACACGTCGGCTGCGCTGGGCACGGGCTTGCCGAGGTGGACGCCGTCGAGGGTGATGCGAGCCGAGGCACCGTCCAAGCTGCCGAGGCGGGCGTGGTCGGCGCTCAGCGTGACGTGGTCCAACTGCCGGTTCAGGATCTTGAGGAGGGCCGGGCCGCTGCCGGTGTCGACCTCGACGTGCGTGCCGAAGGCCTTTGTCGTGCTGCCGGCGATCCGGCTCTCCAGCACGTGTCCGGCGATGGCCTCCGCCCCGGCGATGAGTGCCAGCAGGGCGGTCCCGGATACCGCCGCGGCGCGCAGGGCGCGGCCGCGCCGGCTGGCCGGGTGTAGCAGCCGGCGCGGGCGGGCGGGTGGTCGGTCGGATGTGGGGGCCGGTCCGGGATAACGGGTCATGGTGCTCCTCGGGTGGGATCGGAACTGTCGGAGGCCGACGGACCTGGTGGGCCGGGCGGGCTCGGCGGGCCCGGAGCTGTCTTCGCCCCCCGCACGAGGTGTGGCCCGGCGGGTACGGGCGAGGAGGGTGCAGGCGGCCGTGACCAGGACGCCCGCGACCGCAGCGCCGGTGAGCATGAGCGTTCTCGGGTCCGTGACCACCGGGCCCCCCTTTCGGTCCGTTCCGGTACCGCCGACCGGCGGTACCGGAAGCAGGCTGCACCGGTGCTGCAAGCAGGAGGTTCGGCCTGTGTTCGGGGCGTGTAAGGATCACGGCGGCCGTTGGGGGGCGGCCCGCCCCACGCGTTAGCATCGGAGCAGACCACGGCCGGACCACTGCGCGGCGGCGGGCACCGGGAGAGAAACGATGACACCGAGCAAGGGCCTGGTCCTGGTCGTGGAGGACGAGCGCCACATCGCCGACATCCAGCGCCTCTACCTCACCCGCGAGGGCTTCGGCGTCCACACCGAGGGTGACGGGGCGGCGGGCCTCGCCGCCGTCCGGCGGCTGCGGCCGGTGGCGATCGTTCTCGACATCGGCCTGCCAGGCTTGGACGGCACCGAGTTCTGCCGCCGTCTACGGGCCGCCGACGACTGGACGCCGGTGATCCTGGTCACCGCGCGCGACGAGGAGACCGACCGGATCCTCGGCCTGGAACTCGGCGCGGACGACTACGTCACCAAGCCGTTCTCACCGCGCGAACTCGTCGCCCGCGTCAAGGCCGTTCTGCGCAGGACCGCAGGACCGCAGACCGCAGGCGTACACGCCGTCGGGCGACTGCGATTGGACCCGCTGCGCCGCACGGTGCACCGCGACGGCGAGCCGGTGGAGCTGACCACCACGGAGTTCAACCTGCTCGCCCACCTGCTGGCCCGGCCGGGTCAGGTCTTCGGCCGCGACCAACTGCTCTCCCAGGTCTGGGGCTACGCGGACTACCGCGACAGCCGGGTCGTCGACGTCTACGTCTCCCAACTGCGCGCCAAACTCGGCGATGCCAGCCCGATCCGCACCGTACGCGGCGTCGGCTACAGCGCCCAGGAGAACGGCCTGTGAGACACCTGTCCGCACGTGGGCCCAGGTCCGTTCAGGGGCGCCTGTCGGCTCGTGCGCACGGGGGTTCGCTGACCGGAAACCTGGTCCTGCTCGCCACCGTGGTGGCGACCGTGGCGGTGTTGCTGGCCGGGTTCGCGGCCTGGCGCACGGCCCGTTCCAACGCCGAGGCCCAGTACCGGGAACGGCTCACCCGGCAAGCCGCCGTGCTCTCCGTCGCCCCCAACCTGTCGACGCTGCTGCTCGACCAGGCGCAGCGGCTGACCGGCGCCACCGGTGTCCAGGTCGCGGTGATCACCCCCGACGGCCAAGTGGCCGGTCCGTCGGCCGGTGCCGTCACCCCAGCGGACCGGGACGTCCTGCTGGCCGGTGGGGACGTCTCCTCCACGGCCGTGCTCGGCGGCGCGCGGGTCCTGCTGGAGGGCCGTCCGGCGCGCGACGGCGCCGTGGTCCTCACCCAGCCCTTCACCGAGGTCGACGCCGCCGCCGACCGGATCCGGGCCGGCCTGGCCCTCCCCTTGATCGCCGGGCTGGTCGGGGCGGCGCTGGCCGGAACCCTTCTCGCCCGACGGATCGCTCGCCCCCTGGTCGACGCCGCCGCCGTCGCCCACCGGCTCGCCGACGGCGAGCGCGGACTGCACTGCACGGTCCACGGCCCCGCCGAGGCCCGCGAGGTCGCCCGCGCCCTCAACGCCCTCGGCACGGCCCTCGAACACAGCGAGGGCCGCCAGCGCGTATTCCTCACCTCCGTCTCGCACGAGATCCGTACCCCCCTCACCGCGTTGCGCGGCTACGCCGAGGCCCTCGCCGACGGCGTGGTCGAACCCGGACGGCAGGAAGAGGTCGGACGGATCCTCCTGACCGAGACCGAACGCCTCGACCGCTTCGTCAGCGACCTCCTCGAACTCGCCCGCCTCGACGCCGCCGACTTCCACATCACCCGCGAGCCGACCGACCTCGACGCCCTCGTCCAGGAGACCGCTCGGGCCTGGACCCAGCGGGCCCGGCGGCAAGGGTTGGACCTGCGCCTGGAACACCCCGACGAGCCGGTGACCGCGGCCACTGACGCCTTCCGCGTCCGCCAGCTCCTCGACGGCCTCCTCGCCAACGCCGTCCGCCACACACCGCCCGGCGCACCCGTCGTCCTGGCCCTCCGGCGCACCCCCACCGGCAGGGCCGAACTACAGGTCCGCGACGGCGGACCCGGCCTGACCGAGGACGACGTCCGCATCGCCTTCCAGCCCGGCGCCCTGCGCAACCGCTACGCCGCCACCCGCCCCACCGGCACCGGCCTGGGCCTGGCCATCACCCAACGCCTCACCGAGCGCCTCGGCGCCACCATCACCCTTCGGGGCCACGGCCCCGAAGGCGGCGCCCACTTCACCGTCACCCTCCCCGACCAGAACTGACCCCCGGCCGGCATGCCCAACCCGAGTGAGCAATGGTCCCCGAGTTCCGCGTCCGTCCCCCCAGCTCCTGGCAGGACTGAGAGGGCGTTCTGCGAGTGTCGGTGGGTCTCGTCGTGCTTGAAGGCGGGTTGTCCGGTTTTAGGGCTTCCCGACCGGCCGGAAATGCGGTCCGCTGGTGGGCGTGAGTGGACGCGCTCCGTACCCGAGCGACCTGTCGGATGAGGCCTGGGAGCTGATCCGGCCGGTCATCGTCTCCTGGAAGGGCCGGCACACCTCGGTCAGCGGCCACCAGGGCGCCTACGACATGCGGGAGATCGTGAACGCGGTCTTCTACCAGAACCGGACGGGCTGTCAGTGGCGCTACCTGCCCCATGACCTGCCGTCCTGGTCGGCGGTGTTCCACTACTTCGGCCTGTGGCGCCAGGACGGGCTCGACCAGCGGATCCAGGAACTCCCGCGCTGCCAGGTTCGGGAGAGGGCCCGCCGATTATAGGACCCGTCCCTCGTGATCATCGACACCCAGTCCGTCCGCGCGGCCGCCGGTGTTGCGAAGACCACGACGGGACTGGACGCGAACAAGAAGGTGTCGGGCCGCAAGCGGGGACTGGCCGTCGACGTCATGGGGCTGATCACCGGTGTCGTCGTCCTGGCCGCCTCCGCCCACGACAACGCCGCCGGCGCCGCCCTGCTCGACCGGGTCTCCGAGCGGTGCGGGATGCGTCTGGAGAAGGCCCTGGTGGACCAGGGCTTCAAGGACGAGGTCGTCATCCACGGTGCACTGCTGGACATCGACGTCGAAGTCGTCCGCCGCAACCCGGCCGACCAGGGGCTTCGCCCCGCAGCCGAAACGGTGGGTGGTGGAGCAGACGAACGGCACCCTGATGCTGCATCGGCGCCTGGCCCGCGAGTACGACCACAGGCCCGACACCTCCGCCTCACGCGTCTACTGGGCCTCCACCGCGAACATGACCCGCCGCCTCACCGCACCAGCCCCGGCCTGGCGCGACACCCTCGGACTGGCCGCGTGAACGTCGCCGAACTCCTGGCAGACCTCCAGAGCCGGCAGGACGAGGCCGCCGCCCAGGCAGCAGAACTACGCGCCCGGATCGAAGAGCTCGCCGCCGACCTGACCGAGACCGAAGCGCGGCTCACGGACCTGGCCACCGCCCGAAAGATCATCGCGGAGGTCACACCGGCAGGAGCCGAATCAGAACCACCCGAGACGAACACCACCTACCAGGCCATCGTGAACGCCTTCAACCAGCATCCCGACCAGGCATTCCGGGCACGCGAGCTGCACGAACTCCTCGGCATGCCCACCGAAGAGGCGTCCGTCAACATCACCCGCAGCCGCCTCGGACGCCTCACCCGCCAAGGCTTCCTCGCTCAACCCGGAGGAGGCCGCTACCAGAAACGGACTTAACGTCCACTCACACCATCCGCGTCCACCGGTTCTGTATCTCTGTCTTGTTCTCGCCCCTTGCGCCACCCGGGTGAACCCACTGGGCGCTGCGACCCGTGTGCCCAAGTGACAGCTGGTGCCACTGATGGCACTCGCGCCTTCTTGGGGAGGGAAGTTGATGAAACGTCATGGTCGGCGCCTGGTCGCCCTGGCTGCATCGATGGCGGCCGCGGTCTCGCTCGTCGTCGCTTCGGGTGGCATGTCGGCGGCTCAGTCGGGCACCGGGGCAGCGGGTCTGCCGGGGATCGGGGGCCGGGAACGGCGGTGAGCGCCGCGGACCGGCAGGACCTGTCGGTGAAGGCCGAGCCGGGTGGGGTTCAGTGCACGGAGGTGGCCGTGGGGTCGGCGCCTGGGAAGGCGGGTGCGGCGGCCGAGTGCGTGCAGGTCACCGACGGCCCGGCGGGTCGTAGGAGTGTTTCCGAGGCCGTCAGCAGCACGCAGGACGGTGCCGGGGCGTGCTCGATCGGCAGCGCGGGGTACTGGTCGTACGAGCGGTTCGGGTCGTGCCTGAAGGACATGACCACGACCTACACGCTGCGCGACGACAAGGGCACCGCCATCGGTTCGGCCCAGCTCAAGATCAACCTGAGCATGTCGCTGAGCGCCACGAGCTCGATGTGGACCGAACTGGTGACGGTCACCATGGTGTCCTCGACCAGCAACGTGCCGAGCCTCAACATCGCGTTCGACGCCAGCTGTACGGCGCCCTGCCAGATGGGCGCGGCCAAGCCCTGGGCGGGCGCCCGTACGCTGACGCCCGGGACGTCGGCGCAGGGTACGGTCCTGTACTCGGACTCGCCCGCCGCCGGGGCTGTCGACTCCCTGGCGAACGAGTACCACATGTACGTCACGCAGGACAACACCATCCCCCTGCAGCCGAACGTCAACTGGACCAATCCGCGCAAGGTCCGCTGCGACAACGCCGTCCACGAGCCAGGCAAGGGCTCGCCCGGATGCGTCTACGCCGACGTCCGGCCCGACCTGTCCTACTCCCTGACGGACTACGGTGCGGCGGCCGCGACCTACGCCTTCGCACTGAACTACCTGCCCAACATGCCCAAGCAGTTCACGCGACTGAAGGGCGACAGCGAGCCGAACCGCAAGCGCACCTGCGGCGCGCAGAGCACGGTGCCGTTCGCCCAGCTGGACCCGGTCGCGTTCCCGGAGGACAGCTGCGACGAGTTCCCCTTCGCCGGGACGCACCAGGGCGGCACGAACGGCGGGCTGTGCGCCGAGATCGTCCCCCAACTCACCAACGGCAACTGGACGTTCCGTGAGACGACCGGACACCCGGTCACGTACAAGGAGTCGTGCGTGCGGGGCCACGTCCCGCTCCCGGTCAACAAGGCGGCTGGCGGGAAGTACGGCAGCTTCGTCCAGACGCAGTGCCTGATCGACACCGAGGCGTTCACCGTCTCCTGGACGACCTGACGTCCACGGGTCCCGGCCCGAACGACACCGTGGCCGCGCCCGGGGGGACAGGCCCCCGGGCGCGGCCGCGGAGCCCCGACAACGAACGGCCCAGCAGAAAGAGGATCGCGACGATGACCACGCAGGACCCCTGGTGGGCGCACGACATCATCGTGTGCCTGACCTTCGCCCGCCACCGCGGCCCCGCACACGTCCTCGACGCCTACGGGGCAGCCGCCGAACCGGTCCGGGAGCTGACGCTGCAGCAGGCCCGCACCACCCTCCCGATCGCGGAGGGAGGCGTCGTCCTGCGCACCGGTGTCCTCGGGGACGGGGAGTGGGCGTTCTGCCACGAGAGCGGCGAGCCCGAGGGCTTCAAGGAGGCCGTGCTCTCACGCCTGTCGGCAGGCACCGAGGCCGTCCAGCTGTACAGCGTCAACGGCATGACCACCCTCGAACGCTACCGGGACGGCGTACGGATCGAGTCCTTCGAGGCGGGCTTCCCGTCGACGGTGCGCAGCGGCCCGGACCACCCGCTGTGGGACGCGGTCCAGGTGCTCCCGGACCGCTCCACGGCCACGCAGGCGGCCGAGGGCGTCCAGGCGTACCTGGGCGTCCGCATCGACGGCGACGTCCTGGAAGGCCCCCTGCCCACCGCGTACCTGCCTCCGGAGCGACGGGCGCCACTCTCCTCCCGCGCCCCCGCAGCCCCGGAGGACGCGTCCTCACAGGGGCTCGGCCGCCTCCTCCCAGGGCTTCCCCCGCACCCCTAACCCGCCGGCGCAGGACGCCACCGCTCGGGACACCACCGGCCTCGACCTCCACCCCGCCAGAATGGGGTCTGTACAGCCAAAGGCTCTGTCCCGTAATCGGTGGTGACGAAGGGTGACGTCGGTCGTTGGCATGATGTGTGTGATGTCAACGAGCTTGTGAGCGTGGTGTTTTCGGGGCTGTCGGCCCTCGTCATCGAGGGGGTGGCGGACGAGGGCGAGGTCATCCGGGTGTCGGCGCGGACGCGGGATGATCCGGTGCCGTGCCCGGTGTGTGGGCGGCCGACGGGGCGGGTGCACGGGTTCCACGGCCGGGTGGTCGCGGATGTCCCGGTGGATGGGCGGCGGGTCGTCGTCTCGGTGCGGGTCCGACGTCTGGTCTGCCCGGTGCTCGGCTGCCCACGGCAGACGTTCCGCGAGCCTGTTCGCGCAGATGCTCGACGGTCTCGCGCACCAGCCGCTGCCGGGTGCTGATCTTCTCCAGCATGTCCCTCATGGGGTCCTCCCGCCGTCGTC
>NZ_JBHVWC010000086.1:0-9471 GCF_042882445.1 Kitasatospora sp. NPDC058218
CCGTCCCCCCCCCCGCGCGGGGGGCGGGCCCCCCCCCGCCGCCCCCCCCCCCCGCCTCCCCTTCCCGGCAGGCCGCCGAGACCACCGCCGCCCCGGTGTTCGTGGACTCCTCCGGCCGCCGCCAGCGGCGGGTCCGCCGACTCGGTCTGCTGCTCGCCGTGCCGGCCGCCGGCTACCTGGTGCTGCTCGCCAGCACGGTGCTCGGCGGCCCCACCGTCAGCGCGCCCTTCCTGCCGTTGCCGGCCCCGCCGAGTGCCGCCCCGCCCGCGCCGGTCGACGAGCCGTCGCCCCCCGTGCCGTCGATCACCGGCACACCCGGGCCGGACAGCGTGCGGCCCGCTCCGGCGCGGTCCACGGGGACCGATCACCGGACCACCGCCCCGGTGGTGGCCACCGCCCGACCGTCCGCCCCGGCGGCCGGTTCCACGCCGTCGCCCGTTCCCACCATTCCCGGCGGCAACGGGAACGGCAACGGAGGGGCCAGCGCCTCCGCCACGCCCGGGCACGGCCGGCCCACCGACGCGCCGGGCAACTCCGGCAACGCCGGTGGCAAGCCCGGAAAGGCCTCCCCGACGCCCTGACCCGGCCGTCCGTCCCCGCACCGTCCGTCTCCGTGCCGGCCCGTCCCCGCGCTTGCCCGCCCCGACACCCATCAGCCCCGCCCGGGCCGTGCCCGTACCCGGGCTCCACTCGGCCCGCCCCCGGCCCTTTCGAGGCCCGGCCTCCCGAAAGCGCCCCCACGTGAGCACCTCCCGCCGTCGAAGAGCCGCCCGTCCCGGGCCCGGCGCCGCCCCGCCCACCCGCCGCGGCCGGCGCGGCGTCGTCCGCCAGGGCCCGCTGCGCACCCACTGGCTGCTGCTGACCGCCCTGCTGCTCACCCTGGCCGCCACCCTGCTGATCCAGGGCTACACCCAGCACCTCTACGACGCCCGTCCCGACCAGGCCGCCCGCCCGGTCGGTGCGGCCACCGTCCCCGAGCAGGTCCGCACCGGCGGCCCGGTGATCGACGCGGCCGGCCCGCAACCCCGTACCGCCAGGCCCGCGCCCGGCACCGTCGCGCTCACCTTCGACGACGGCCCCGACCCGCGCTGGACCCCGGAGGTCCTGGACACCCTGCGCCGCAACGGCGTGCACGCCACCTTCTTCGTGGTCGGGACCCAGGCCGCCGCGCACCCCGACCTGGTCCGTCGGATCGTCGCCGAGGGCCACCAGCTCGGCGTGCACACCTTCACCCACACCGACCTCGGCGCGCAGTCCGAGTGGCGCCGCTCGCTGGAGCTGCGGGAGAGCCAGCTGACCCTGGCCGGCGCCGCCGGGGTGACCAGCTCGCTGCTGCGCCCGCCGTACTCGTCCACCGCCGAGGCGCTGGACGACCCGGGCTGGGCCGCCGTCCAGCAGGCCGGGCGTGAGGGCTACCTCTCCGTGCTCACCACCCTGGACAGCGAGGACTGGCGCCGCCCGGGCGTGGACGAGATCGTCGGCGCGGCCGATGCCGGGCCCGGTACCGAGGGCCAGATCGTGCTGATGCACGACGGGGGCGGCAACCGCTGGCAGACCGTCGCCGCGCTGGACTCCCTGCTGCCCCGGCTCAAGGCACGGGGCCTGCGCTTCACCACCGTCAGCGAGTCGGTCGGCCTGCCCGACCCGGTCCACCCGGCCTCCGGGGCCGAGCACTGGCAGGGCCTCGCCCTGATCTGGCTCCTGCGGACCGGCGACTGGACGCTCGCCGTGCTGGGCTGGCTGCTCTACGCGGCGGGCGCGGTCAGCGTGCTGCGCGCGATCGCCGTCCTGGTCGCCGCCCGCCGGCACAAGAAGCTTCGCCGCCGCCGGCCCTGGGGCCCGCCGGTCACCGAGCCGGTCAGCGTGATCGTGCCCGCCTACAACGAGTCGGCGGGCATCGAGGCGGCCGTCCGCTCGCTGCTCGCCTCCGACCACCCGGTCGAGATCATCGTGGTCGACGACGGTTCCACCGACGGCACCGCCGATCTGGTGGAGTCGCTCCGGCTGCCCCACGTCCGGGTGATCCGGCAGGAGAACGCGGGCAAGCCGGCCGCGCTCAACACCGGAATCGCCGCCGCCCGGGCCGAGCTGCTGGTGATGGTCGACGGCGACACCGTCTTCGAGCCGGACGCCGTCCGGATGCTGGTGCAGCCCTTCGGCGACCCGTCGGTGGGCGCCGTCTCCGGCAACGCCAAGGTGGTCAACCGGGGCGGTCTGCTGGGCCGCTGGCAGCACATCGAGTACGTGGTCGGCTTCAACCTGGACCGTCGGCTCTTCGACCTCGCCGAGTGCATGCCCACCGTCCCCGGCGCGGTCGGCGGGTTCCGCCGCTCGGCGGTGCTGGACGTCGGCGGCGTCGGCGACGAGACCCTGGCCGAGGACACCGACCTCACCATGGCGCTCTGCCGGGACGGCTGGCGGGTGGTCTACGAGGAGCGGGCCAAGGCCTGGACCGAGGCCCCGGCCTCGCTGAGCGCCCTGTGGCGGCAGCGCTACCGCTGGTGCTACGGCACCCTGCAGGCGATGTGGAAGCACCGGGGCGCGCTGCGCCAGCGCGGACAGGCGGGCAAGCTGGGCCGGCGCGGCCTCGGCTACCTGCTGATGTTCCAGGTGCTGCTGCCGCTGCTCGCCCCGGTGGTGGACGTCTTCGCGCTGTACGGGCTGGCCTTCCTCGACCCGGTGCGGATCGTCGGCCTCTGGCTCGCGTTCCTGCTGGTCCAGCTGCTGATGGGCGTCTACGCCTTCCGACTGGACCGGGAGCGGCTCGGCCCGCTCTGGAGCCTGCCGTTGCAGCAGTTCGTCTACCGGCAGCTGATGTACCTGGTGGTGATCCAGTCGGTGTTCACCGCGCTGGCGGGCTCCCGGCTGCGCTGGCAGCGGATGCAGCGGTACGGCAGCCTGCGGGTGCCGGTCCAGGAGGCCCCGGCCCGGGAGGCCCCGCGTCACGACGCTCCGGCGTACGACGTCCCGGGGTACGAAGCCTCGGGCTACCAGACCCCCGGGTACCAGGTCCCGGGCTACGGGGCCCCGATGCACGCTCCGCCGGGGCACGTTGACGCCGGCGGCTATCGTGCACACGTGCACGAGGCGGTCCGTGGCCGCGGGCAGGGCACGTGAGGGGAGCGGTTCCAGGTGATCGGACGGGCGCTTAACGGGCGTTACGAACTCGTCGAGATACTCGGCGTCGGCGGGATGGCCACCGTCTGGCGGGGCGTGGACCACGTGCTGGGCCGCCAGGTGGCCGTCAAGGTCCTCAACGGGGGCCTCGCCGACGACCCGCGCTTCGCCGAGCGGTTCAGCCGGGAGGCGCAGCACGCGGCGATGCTGGTGCACCCGCGGATCGTGATGGTCTTCGACTCCGGTGTGGACCAGGGCTCGCCGTACATCGTCATGGAGCTGGTGCAGGGCTGGTCGCTCGCCGCGCTGCTGGCGCAGCAGCCGGGCCTGCCCGTCGAGCGGGCCGTCGGCATCGCCGCGGCGGTCTGCGAGGCGCTGGAGGTCGCGCACGGAGCGGGCCTGGTGCACCGGGACATCAAGCCCGGCAACATCATGATCACCAACGACGGCGGGGTGAAGGTCGTCGACTTCGGCATCGCCCGGGCCGGTTCGTCCAGCAACCTCACCCAGGCGGCGATGGTGCTCGGCACGGCGGCCTACCTGTCGCCCGAGCAGGCCACCGCCGCCGAGCTGGACGGCCGCACCGACCTGTACGCGGTCGGCTGCGTGCTGACCGAGATGCTCACCGGCGCACCGCCGTTCACCGCCGAGACGCCGGTGGCGATCGCGTTCAAGCACGTCACCGAGCAGCCGCTGCCGCCGTCGGCGCGGCGGGCCGGGGTGCCCGCGGCGCTGGACGCGGCGGTCCTGCGCCTGCTCGCCAAGGACCCGGCCGACCGGCCCGGCACCGGTGCGGCCGCGCGCGCCGAACTGCTCGCGACGATTCCGGGGCTGGCGTTCTCCGATCCCACCAGTGAACTGCTCGCCACCGGTGCGGCCACCCAACTGCTGCCCCCCGTCCCCGGCCGGCCCGCCCCCGCCGCGACCTCGGTGATGGCGCCCGTGCCGTCCGCGCCCCCGGTGGTGGACGAGCCCGTCCGGGAGAGCCGCCGCAAGCCGCTGATCTTCGGCGCGCTGGGCCTGGTGGGGATCGCGGGCGCCGCGATGCTCGCGCTCACCGCCTTCGACGACCCGACCGCCCCCGCCGCGGCGCCGCCGCCGCCCAAGCCGACCCGGACCGCCTCGGCCGCCCCGACGCCCACGTCTCCCGCGCCCGTCACCCCGACCCCGTCGGCGACCCCCACCCCGTCGGCCACCGCGACCCCGACCCCGCCGCGCGGTCAGACCCCCGCGGTTCAGCTCAACGCGCTTCGCCAGGTGGTCGCCCAGACCCAGATGACCAAGGAACGCGACCGCCAGCTCGACCTCCTGCACACCCTCGACGACGCGGCCGCGCGCCTCAACCAGGGGAAGGAGGACGACGCCGTGCAGGAGTTGAAGAACGCCCAGAAGACAGTCCGGGACCTCACCAAGAAGCACGCGATCGACGGGCCGACGGCCCAGAACTGGAACTCCCGCCTCAGCACGTTGATCACCTCCCTCAGCGCCTCCGCCGAGCACGACCAGAACGACTGATCCGGCGACGGGGGAGCACCGCCCCGCCCCCGCCCCCGCCCCCGTGCCGTGACGGCCGAAGCCGGTGCCCGATCGAAGATCGTCGAGCAGTAGGCTCGTCTCGCAACACGACGCGAAGGGGAGCTCAGTGGCGCGGGTTGCAGTGATCGGCGGAGGTATCAGCGGGCTGGGGACGGCGCTCATGCTCGGCCGACGGGGTCACGCGGTGACCGTGTTCGAGCAGGACGCGCGGCAGGCCGGAGCGGACCCGCACCAGGACTTCTTCCACTGGCGCCGGCCCCGGATCCCGCAGGCCGTCCAGCCCCACTCGCTCCTCGCGCCCGTGCGCACCGTGCTGCGCACCGAAGTCCCCGACGTCCTCGCGGACCTGCTGGCGCGCGGGGCCCGGGAGTACCACGACTTCGACTGGTTCGACGAGCACCCGCCGCACCGGCCCGGCGACGAGGAGCTGGTGACCCTGCGCACGCGCCGCATCGTGCTGGAGGCCGCCCTGGCGGAGGCCGTGCGGCGGGAACGCACCGTCGAGGTGCGGCGGGGCCGCCGGGTGGACGCCCTCACCGTCGCGGAGGGCCGCCCGCCCCGGGTCACCGGCGTGCGGGTGGGCGCGGAACCGCACCGGGCGGACCTCGTCGTCGACGCGTCCGGGCGCCGCTCGCCCGTCCCCGGCTGGCTGGTCGCGGCCGGCTGCCGCCCGCCGGTGGTCGAGAGCCACCGCACCGGGATCGCCTATCTGTGCCGCTGGTACCGGCTGCGGGCCGACGGCCCGCGCGACCCCGGGCGGGTGAAGAACGGCTCGGCCGCGCCGTTCGCGCTCGCCGGCGTCTTCCCCTCCGACAACGACACCTTCGCGGTGAACCTGGTGCTCCCCACGGGTGATCCGACCCGTGGCGCGCTCACCGACCCCGCCGTGTTCGAGGCCGCCGCCCGCCTGTTCCCCGCCTGCGCCGCCTGGCTCGACCTGGCCCCCGAACCGCAGTCGGCCGTCCTGGCGATGGCCGGCCTGGACAACCGCTGGACCTCCCTCGCCGACGACGACGGACCCGTCGTCACCGGCCTGGTCAACGCCGGGGACAGCCTCGTCCACACCAACCCCACCCTGGGCCACGGCGTGGCCCTCGGCCTGCGCGCCGCCCAGTACCTCGCCGCCCGTGCCGACGAGACGGCCGCGGACCCCGCCGGCTACCACGCCTGGACGGCGCGGACCCTCCGCCCGTGGTTCGACGCGCAGGTGACGGCCGACCGCGTCAACGGGCAACGCCTCGCCGAGAGCGCGACGCTGTCGGACCGTCGGGCCGCCGCCGTGGCCGCCTGCGCCTTCGAGGATCCCGTCGTCATGCGGGCCCGGGCCCAGGTGCGCCATCTCGTGCGACCGGCCCAGGACGCCTACGGCACCGACGAGGTGGACCGGCACGTCACCGCCTGGCTGGCGGCCCGTCCGGACTTCTCGCCGGAGCACGACGGCCCGACCCGGGAGCAGTGGGACGCGATCGTCGCGCCCGGGCCGTCCTCAGCCCGTGATCCCCGAGGTGGGCGGGACGGTGATCGTGCACAGGCGCTTGGTGGCCCGGGTGAGGGCGACGTAGAGGTCGCGCTCACCGCCGGGGCGGGCGGCGGTGATCCCGTCCGGGTCGACCACGACGGTGGCGTCGAACTCCAGGCCGCGCGCCTGTGAGGCCGGCACCAGGCGGGCGAGCCGCTCGATCCCCGCGGCCGCGAGCTGCTCCGTCCTGTCGTCGGCGCAGATCACCCCGAGCAACTCGCCCGGGTACGCGGCGCCCTGCTCCCGCAGCTCGCGCAGGAGGGCGGTGACGAGCGAGTCCGGGGTCGTGGCGAGGGTGCGGGGCACCTCGCCGCGCCGGATCGAGCGGATCGGCGGCCGGTTCGGGGCGATCCGGGCGAGCAGCTCCTCCGTGGTGGCGAGGATCTCCTGCGTGGTCCGGTAGCCGACGGTCAGGGTGCGCAGGTCGAAGCGGTGTCCGAGGTGCGGGCCGAGGGCCTCCTTCCAGTCCCGGGCCACCGTCGCCGGGCCCGCCTGGGCGAAGTCTCCGACCAGGGTCATCGACCTGCCCGGGCAGCGGCGCACGATCATCCGCCACTGCATGACGGTGAGTTCCTGCGCCTCGTCGACGACGACGTGTCCGAAGGTGTGCTCGGGCGGGCCGTCGACCAGGCTCGCGGCCTCGTCGAGGAGTGCCACGTCGGCGTCCGTCCAGGGCGCACCGGGCGTCCGTGACAGCAGGGCCCGCTGGTCGTCGGTGAATTGCCGCAGGTGCGCGGCCCGCGCGTCGACGTCCGTCAGCAGGGCGTCGACCACGTCGCCGGGCGTGAGCCGGGGCCAGAGGCCCTCCACGGCCCGGTCGAGCATGGCGTCGTCCAGGAGTTCGGCGCGCATGGCGTCGGCGTCGAACTCGTCGGCGCCGGTGGCGGGCGTGTCGTCGACACCGAGGCGGCGCAGGTCGGCCGCCGCGATCCGGTCGAAGTCGAGGCCGGTCAGTTGCGCGACCTGGGCGTCGATGTCTTCGAGCGCCTCGGCGCCGCTGCGGGCGAGCTCGCGGACGACGGCGTCGACCAGCAGCTCCTTGAACAGCTGACGTGCCCGGTTGTGCGCGAGACCGCTGGTCTGTGTCGTCTCCCGCGCCAGTGCGATGTCCTCGTCCTGCAGCCGGATCCACTCCTGCCCGACCCGGGTCTCGAAGTCGCCGTCCGGGGCCTGCCGTGAGCGGACCACCGCGGCCAGCGCGTCGGCCAGTTCGGCACCCCCCTTGAGGCGCGCCACCTCGTAGGGGTCCGCGGCGCCCGGTGCGACGCCGGCCAGTTCCTCGCAGGTCGCCAGGATGACGTCGTTCTCCCCGAGCGAGGGGAGGACCTGGCAGATGTAGTCGAGGAACCGCGCGTTGGGCCCCACGACGAGCACGCCGCGCTCGGCCGCCTTCGGGAACGCGTACAGCACGTACGCGGCGCGGTGCAGCGCCACCACCGTCTTTCCGGTGCCCGGACCCCCCTGCACCACCGTGACCCCGCGGTGCGGCGACCGGACGATGGCGTCCTGCTCGGTCTGCAGCGTGGCGACCGCCGCGCCCATCCGCCCCGTGCGCTTCTCCTGGAGCGCCGCCGTCAACGGACCGTCACCGATCACGTCCTGTGCGGTGGGTGCGGAGCCGTCGAGCAGTTCGTCGCTGACCCCGACCACCGCGCGGCCCGCCAGCCGCAGATGGCGGCGGCGTCGCAGCCGCATCGGGTGGATCGGCGTCGCCTCGTAGAAGGGCCGCGCGGCCTCGGCCCGCCAGTCCACCAGCACCGGCAGCTCGTCCGCGTCCCTGTGCAGCCCGAGCCGCCCGATCCGCAGGACGGTGCCGTCCGCGAGGTCGATCCGGCCGAAGACCAACCCGTCCTCGGCGCCCTCCAGCCGACGGATCTCCCCCGTCAGCCGCCCGGCCGCCAAGTCCCTCTCGTACGCGGTGCCCGCGCCGTCGGGCGAGGCCGCGAGCACGCTCGTCAGTTGCTCCCTCGCCCCGGCCAGTCGCTCGTCGAACAGCTCGCCTATGACGGAGATCTGAACTCGTTCCAGTTCCATCTCGCGTGCGGCGACATCGTTGATCTGAGACAAGAAAATGGCCCCCCTCGGCTCGACCCGCCAGTATGTCGAGGCGCCACTATGCAGAGCCGTTCCGGAAAAGTAAATATTGACCGAACCGGGTCGAATGTGACCTCCGATGCGCCACCGCGCCCACCCGCCCGCGGTCCCGGCCTGCGGCGCGGCGGAGCAACGGGGTTGTGGGTTCGGGCGGGTGCGCGAGATCGTTTGGGGCGATACCCCCGCCGCTGCCTGTTGGAGGACCTTCGTGGCCGAGATCGCGCCCGCATCGCTGCCCGCCCCGCCCTACTACGCGGTGGTGTTCAGCTCCGTGCGGACCGCGGGTGACGAGGGCTACGGGGACAGGGCCGAGCAGATGCTGGAACTGGCTGCCGACCAGCCGGGTTTCCTCGGCGTCGATTCGGCTCGCGGCGCGGACGGTCTGGGGATCACGGTGTCGTACTGGAGGGACGAGGAGTCGATCGCGGCCTGGCGGGGTCACGCGGAGCACGCGCTGACCCGTGCGCACGGGCGCGAGCACTGGTACGGCTCGTTCGCCGTCCACGTGGCCAAGGTCGAGCGCGCCTACGGGTTCCGCCGCCCGGCAGATCTGTAGGCGCTGCGCACACCGGGACGATCAGCGGTAGAAGGTCCGGCCGGCGGCGCCGGACGAGACCGACCAGACCTCGACGATCAACCCGTCGGAGACCCGGAGGATGTCGATCCCGCTCCTGGCGACCGTCCCGCCGTCCTCGGCCACGAAGCTCGCGAGGTAGGGGCGCGCGACAAGCCCGGTCGGGGCGCCGTCGGCAGGCACGAGATCGACGGTGGCGGTCCCCTCCGCTGCGAAGAGCAGCCCGGTGCGGGACTTGTGCCAGGCGGCGACGATCTCGGCGAGCTGCCGAGGGGTGCGGATCCCGTCGAAGGCGTCGGTGCCCGCCTGGGCGTAACGCAGTACGAATTCGGGCGCCATGATCTCGTCGACGAGATCGAGGTCACCGTTCCACATGGCCGTCCACCGGTCGAACAGGCCGATACCGAACGCGCGCATGCCGTTGTCGCCCACAACAACCCCCTGGGTCAAGGATCTTCGGAAGGCGACGACGGTAGCAAGCAGCTAGGACAGTCGCCGACCCGCGCTGCCGGCCGCCCAAGGCGCATCGGAGTGGGGGGGGGGGCCCCCCCGCCCACCCCACCCCAAACCCCCGCGGGGGGCGGGAGGGCGCCCCCCCCCACCCACACCCAAAAAATCTACGACGAATAAT
>NZ_JBHVWC010000086.1:9481-38078 GCF_042882445.1 Kitasatospora sp. NPDC058218
TCTTCGGTCACACTCCTCTTTTCACCCGCGCCGCGGCGCGCGCCGCCCCCCTCTGGGCTGTGGGGGGGGTTCCCGCCCCCCCCCCCCCCCCCCACTCCGATGCCCAGGGCGGGGAAGGAGCGCGCGCACCACCGGACGATGCGTCACAAGTGCGCGTTCTAGGAGTTCTACGCGTTCGGGTCCCACTCTGCGAGCTGCTCCATCGGCTCGGTGCTGCCGGTGGTCTCCAGGCTGTCGAGCGGGAGGCGCGCGTAGAAGTAGAGGACCAGATCGCTCGCCGCGCCTCGCATCACCAGGTCGCCCGGCTCCGCGTCGGCGGCGAGGTCGTCGCAGCGGACGCCGTCGGCGTCGAGGGTCAGGCGCCAGGAGCGGCCCTCGGTCGCGTGCAGGTCGATGGTCGCCGGCTTGAACGGCCAGGGGACGGTCGTCGCCGAGACGGTCACCAGGAACTCGTCGACGCCCTCGACCGCGACGTCCGTCGGCAGCGGCTGCGCGGCCCCCTGGATGAGCTGGACGTCGTAGGTGTGGACGGCGATCTCCTGGATCTGGTGCCGGGCCAGGGCACCGCTGGTCTCCGGAGCCTGCGAGCGGCCCCACCAGGTCCAGCAGCCGCGGTCCGGGCCGGCCTCGCGCAGCGCGTCGAGCATGAGCCCGGTCGACTCGGCGAGCCAGGCGTCCAGGGCCTCGCGGTCGCGGGGCGCGGTCGGGGCGCCCTTCGGGTCCGTCTTCGCCGGGGGCGCGGCGCCCGGGCCCGCCGTGACGATGGCGGCCTGGCGGCGGCGGCCGTCGCCGAGGTGCTGCGCCAGTTCGCGCAGCGTCCAGTCCGGGCAGGTCGGGACCTGGACGTCAAGGTCGGGGGCGGACGCGATCGCGGCGCGGAACGCGGCCGAGCGGTCTTCGATCAGCCGCAGGACCTCGGGGAACTCCAAGATTTTTTGCACGTCGGTTGTGTATCACGGTGCGCCGGCCGCCGGGTAGCGAATTTGTCGGACGAACACGTCGACGGCCGGGCGCGGAGCGCCGGCGCCGAAGCCGTCCTGAAACTCCATGAACCGCTCACCAAGGGCGACTTCGACCCGCTACTGGACCTATCCATCCGGGCCACGAGCGCCAGCGCAACATGACAGGCCCGCAGAGGAGTTGGACGGGCTCGGCCAGATTCTGGCCGAGCCCGCAATCGGAGCGCAGGTCACAGCCGGCGAGCGCCACCGGCACGGAAAGCGAGCCGGGTTGGGGCCTGCCAACCTGAACGGGATAGAGCAACGATGGTGGTTCCTCGCTCAGTTGAGCGAGGAACCACCGGGGCAAGCTGTGGGAGGCTGCGGTGAGCCATCGCAGTGCGCGGGCTCACTCGACCCAGAGCGCAACGGCTTCCATGTTCAAGGCGCGACCTTCGGTGCCCAGACGTATCGTCGAGCCCCACGCCTCGTCCATCCAGCCGATGTTCTGCACATGAGCCACGCCGTGAATCATTTCGTACTGCGTACTGATCTCCAGCATCTCGATCGGCCGGTTCTGCCCTGTGGTTCCCACGGTGACGGAGCCCGTTGCCGAGGTGCCGTTGTCACAGACCTGGCCCTGCCAGCCGTAGTTGCGCAGATGGGCACACGGTGCCGCGTTCCAGGTCCATGAGGGCGTTCTCGCCCATGCCGCTGGTGGCGTTGATGGCGCAGGCCAGCAGTTCGGCGATGACTCCGGCCGGTGCGGGCGGCGAGTTGATCCAGGCGAAGAACGCGGGGTGCCCGTTCCCGGTCGGGAACGGAGCGATCTCGTCCCGTACGAAGTCCAGTACCCCGCCCAGGTCTGCGCTCTGTCGGTCGAGCCGCCCCTCACGCAGCCGCGCCCGCTGTCGCGCGAGCATCTGGCGGCCCACCGGGCCGGCCGGCAGGTCGCTCAGGTACTGGGAGACCCACTCCGCCGCGGCTACGAGTTCGTCCCGCAGTACCTTCGGGTGGACCGCTGGTGGCGGCTGGTCCAGCGGCAGGAAGGTTTCGCCGAACCGGGCCGGGGTCGGCTCATTCAAGCGATGGGTCATGGCGGCGGTGGGCCTTTCGTCGTCGCAAGGCCCACTGGTCAGCTCAGCGAGGCCGTGATCGTAACGAGCAACCCACGCCGACCGACACGCGAACCGGCCGTACGTCGAGGTTGCGGTCCGCAGGTGTCGCATGAATCGGACAAGGCAGTGGGTGAGTGCTGTTCGACCTGGTGAACACTGGCTGGGAGTCCGGAGCCACTACGCCATGCCGGGTGAGGAAGAGGAGCGATCGCGGCCCGGCAAGGTCACGCGGAGCACGCGCTGACCCGTGCGCACGGGTGCGAGCACTGGCACGCCTCGTTCGCGGTTCACGTGGCGAAGGTCGAGCGCGCCTACGGGTTCCTCCGCCCGGCAGGTCTGTAGGTGATACGCAGACCGGGACGATCTCGCACGGATGATCGCGAGTCGCATCCGGTTGCCGGCTACGGAGTCGCGCTCTCAGCGGTAGAAGGTCCGGCCGGCGGCGCCGGATGAGACCGACCAGACCTCGACGATCAACCCGTCGGAGACCCTGAGGATGTCGACTCCGCTCCCGTCAAGGATCTTCGGAAGGCGACGACGGTAGCAAGCACCTATGACAGTGACCGGCCCGCGCTTTCTGGCCGACCAAGGAGTGGCGGAGTGGGAAGTCGGACCGGCCGACTTCCACTCCGACACTCAGCGTAAGTAAGGGCTGTTGCTCTTGGAGGAGACCGGCCAGCCGTTCGCGGAGTCACCGGGGAAAGCTGTGGGGTCGTGGCCGTCGTCGACAACGGGTCTATGCGGGAACGGGACTCGGACTGCCGGGAGGACGACTGCCCGACCGTCTGTACGACCGCTCCCCGATCGAGAACGGGAAGTCTCCCATCACACGGTCGACCAGCGCGAGCGTCCCAGGCCTGCCCCACGCTCTGTGACCGGCAAGTCGGGGATGAAGAGCTCTCCCTGACGCCGGCTCCGATTCTGAGATGCAGATGCGCCAGTATCGCCTAGTGTGGTCAGTAGAGGTATTGCATGCGTAGGCGGTTGGCCTCGGGAACAGGGCATGCCCACGCAGGGATCTGCGGTCATGAGCGACCGCTGCCACCCGCCGCGCCGAAGACCGACCGGGTGCGACCTGGCGTTGGACGCCACCCCTGGAAAACGCTCGGCCGGGCGAACTGCCGAGCGTATCGGCGGCGCGAGTGCCACTGCCGTCGAGACAGCTTCGGTACCTGTTGCTGCATCCGTTGCTGCGGCATCCGAGAGCGCGGCGCTGATGGCCTGGAAGTTGGAGAAGGTGGAGGCGCAGGCGACCCTCTCTTCCCTCGATACTCGGCGTATCGGCCGCCACGCAACGAAGGTCGAGATCCTAAGGGGCGAATGGCTGTCCGGCAGCCAATCACGCCATCTATTCATGAGTAAAAGTCAAGCTTCCGCTAAAGATGGAGAACTCAACAGAGGAGGCGCGCAGTGGGAACCACGATCCAGTTCGCGAATCTGCACTGCGATACAACCGAGGATACGTTCGGAGCAGATGAGCCTGTTCTGAGGTGGAACGGCTCGGTCATCTGGGAAGGAGAATTGAACGACGGAGACACCGTGAATGTGGATCGCTTCATCCCTCTGAACGATGAAAGCGGCATCATCTCGCTGACGGAGCGGGATTCGCCGGATCCCGACGATCACCTGGGTGATCAAACGATCTTCCGGGACGAGGCAAATCAAGGTTGGCACCGGGCCAACTTCCGTGGCGATGACGCGAGCTACTTCCTCGATTACCACGTCTTCACGTAGTGACGGGGAACTCGGCACACCAGTGAGGCTCGCAGTCCGGCGACGAATACCCGAGCCGCCACACACGGCCCAGTCGGAGCGAGCGCCTCGCCGCCGGCCCGCGTGGCCTCCAGCTATCAGGATGAAGCCTCTCGATGGCGGCCCATCGCTCGGGTGAGCGATGGGCCGCCGGGTTATGCCGTGGGGTGGCGAGGTGGTCGAACTCGCCGGCCAAGGAGTGGCGGAGTGGGAAGTCGGACCGGCCGACTTCCCACTCCGAGTCGAGCCCCGGAGGGCCAGGGTGGGTTCCAGGCCGATTGAAGGTCATCCCTGGAGCGGAACCGGATTGTCCGGGCTGTTCAGCCACGTCGTGTGGCTGTCCGGGGTCACGGTGAGTCCGAAGCGGTCGAAGGCGGGCCGGCCCTGGCCGTCCCACCAGTGCCGGGCTGCCTCCACCTCGTCCCACAGCCGACGGGGCCCGGACTGCACGACCTCGTACGCGGTGCAGCCGGGTTCCCAGTCGATGGTCGCCCACGAGGTGACGGCCGTGTCGTGCAGCCACAGCGTGTAGGACCCGTCGTCGTACCGCTCGGTCAGCGGGAACGCCCGGGGCACTTGGATGCCGATGGCGAACATCTCCAGCCATCCGCCGATGTCCTCCGGTGAGAGGCCGGTGGTGGATCTGATCCCGTCCGCCGGCCTCGGACTGGAGAGGTACGTCAGGCTGTTCGGTCGGGCGCTCCGCTGCCGGCGCAGTCGCATGAAGGCCGACGAGCCGACGAACCGGCCGCTCGCCGTGCCGTCGTCGCCGACCGTGAGACGGATCAGGGCCTCGCCGCCGTACTCCGGCCCCCACGGCGCGACGATCACCGCACCGGGGCGAGCCTGCTCCACCCAGGAATGCGGCACCCGGCCGACCGAACAGGTGGCGATCACCCGGTCGTAGGGCGCCGCCTTTGCGTAGCCCTCGGAGCCGTCGCCGACCACGGAGGTCGGGGCGTACCCGGCGTGGGCGAGGCGGCGTTGCGCGTCGGCGGCGCTGCCCTCGTCCACCTCAACGGTGACGATGTTCTCCGACCCGACGCGGTGAGCCAGGAGGGCCGAGTTCCAACCGGTTCCGGTACCGATCTCCAGTACCCGGTGGCCGTCCTCGACGTCCAGGGCGGCGAGCATCGAGAACACCATGGTGGGCATGGAGTTGGACGACGTGGGCATGGTGCCACGATCGGCTCCGGTGTGGTTGCCGTCGTCCCACTGAGTGGTGAGCGGCACGTCCGAGTGGACGGCGGCCCACCAGGCGGCCGGGTCGGTCTCCCGGTCGACTGCTTCGCCCTGGCGCACGCCGTCGGCCTGGCCCGGCCAGATCGTGTCGGGGACGAAGAGGTGGCGCGGAGCGGCGTTGTAGGCCGCCAGCCAGTCCGTGGTGAGTGACCCGTTCGCGATGAGCGCGGAGGCCAGCCGGGTCCGACCGGCCTCCGCTTCGTGCTCGTCGCTCACGGGCTACTTGCCGTCCGCCGGACCCTTGCCGTCCGAGGTGTTGCCACCTTCGGAGGACCCGCCGCCGCCGTGCTTGTTGCCGCTGTTGGAGTCGTCCTGCTGGCCGCCACCGGTTCCGGAGCCGGAGCCCCCGCCGTGCTTGCCGTTGAACGCGGGCATGGACATGTGCTGTCCCTCCGTCGTTGCCTCGGACCGAGGAGGTTCCACCGATCCGTCGTGCGCCTTCAGCAGCACGCTAGGTGGAAGGAAGTCGCTGACAGGTGCGTGATTCTCGAATATTCCACCTGCAGCGACCGAGGTTCGTGGGGATTCTCAGACAGCTCCGAGCGCCCGGCGGCACCGCGTGATGACCCGATGGGCATCCGGGCCGTAGGCGGCTGTGCCGGCCAGTGCATCCCATACGCGCCGATAGAGCGCCACGCTGTCCGACTGGTCCAGCCAGAGCTCCGCGTGCCAGTCCTCGACGATGACAAGCCGTTCGTCGTATATCCAGAATCCGTTGGCAGGGGGCAGCTTGAGCGAAGCTTCGAACGGCACGACGCCGAGGGAGACCGTGTTCAGACCGATGACGCCGCTGAGCCGGTCGAGTTGTGCGGCCATCACGGCCGGCGGGCCGACCAGAGCACGTAGCGCGGCCTCCCACATGACGATGTGGTATCGCTTGCCCGGCTGGTACAGGCTCTCCTGCCGCCGGACGCGGGCCCGTACGGCATCCTCGATATCGCGCGGCGACTGGTGGAGGTCGGCGTACGCGCTGAACACGTGCCGGGCATAGTCGGGAGTCTGGAGCATCCCGACGATCATGGAACCTTCCCAGGCGCGCATGACCTTCGAACGCTCGTACTCGACCGTCAGCGTGTCCTGCACCGGCCTGTGCCCGGCGGCAAGCTGCCGTCGCCAGGAACGAGAGTGGGATTCGAGGACCCGTAGCCTGGCCGCCAACTCAGGCGCCGCATTGGGCCGGCCAACGCCCTCGGCCCAGGCCTTGAGGTCGTCGTGGGCGGCCGTTTGCCTGCCGGTCTCCAACTTGCTGACCTTGGATTGTGGCCAGCCCAAACGATCGGCCAGTTGCCGACCCGTGAGACCGCCCTCGGCGCGCAGCTCACGAAGCCGCAGACCGAGGGCGATTCGAGCCTGTTGGAAGTCGGTGCTCACATGCCGGACGGTACCTCAGCGCCGAACGCCTGGTACGGAGTGGCAAAGCGCCAAGCAGCATCGCGCACCTGGCAGGCGCGGGCCACCTGTACGGGGTCGGTGATCAGCTCGACGCCGGTCAGATCGTCGTCGGAGTCGAAGTGCAGCAGGGCGATCACGCGCGAGTCGAACAGCCAGGCGTCCTCCTCCGGGAGGCTCAGACGGTCGGCGTCAGCGCGCCAGAGGTACCGGATGTCCTCGCCGACCGCGCCGTTCCGCTCGGCGTTGTCGAGCAAGTACCGCTGCCCCGGGGTAGGCGGGTTGTCCATGATCCTCACCCGCTCGAACCGCTTTCCCAGGGCCACCTGTTCGCGACGCGACTGGCACCAGAGGTCCTCCAAGTCCCATCCGGATGCCTGCCCGGCAGCGAACCGACGGTAGGTTTCCGTCTGCTCGTCGGAGCGGTACCGGCGACGGGTCTCCAACCGGAAGGCCGTGTGCTGAAAGCTCTCAAACATGCTGTCGAACTCGTCGAAGCCGATCAGCACGGGTTCCCGGTCCACGTCGCGCGGAGAGAAGTCGGCGAGTAGTGCGCGCGGCACGAGCACGAACCCTTCGCCGGGCTTGACGTTGCGGAGTTGGGCCACCTCCTCGGGATCGGTCACGGCATCGCCCTGTACCAGCACATCGCCGGTCTCCACGTCTTCGTAGAGCGTCGGGCATCCGTTGTTCCCCGAGTTGCTTCCGATGTAGCGCAGTCGTCGGCTCACAGCTGTTCCCCTCGCTGTCGGTCAGGCTGGATCAGGATGCCGTCGAATCGCTCCGGGGCGAGCGTCGATTCTCGAATATTCTCCCAGGCAGCTGAAAGGCCCCCGCTGGCAGGCGCGACAGAGGAGTTGGACGGGCTCAGCCAGATTCTGGCTGAGCCCGCAATCGGAGCGCAGGTCACAGCCGGCGAGCGCCATCGGCGTGGAATGCGAGCCGGGTTGGGAGCTGCCGATCCGAACGGGACGAACCAACGATGGCGGCCCCTCGCTCAGTTGAGCGATGAGCCGTCGGGCCATGCGTGGTGCTCCCTCGTGCGGTAGGCGTAGCAGCTCTCCCCCAGGAGGGGGAGCCGGGATCGTGCCGGCAGCCGATCCGTCAGGAGGGTGTGCTCGGACAGACTCGTGCCGGGCGGGAGGCAGCGGGCCTCCGCCCGGCGGTGGGGCGAGATCTCGGGGGAGTCATGGGGGCGACGGCGGTACATCGTGGACGGCGCGACGGTTGGGCGGGGTACGTGGCCGCGGTGGCGGCGCTCGCGTACGCGGCGCCGCACTTCTGGTGGGGTGCCGGGATCGGAGCCACCTTCCCCGGCGACTTCGCCGACGCCCCGCACGGTACCTGGGAGGCGGCGATCGGCTACTGGGCGATGGGCGGCCTGGCGGTGCTCGGCGCAGTCCTCGCACTCGCCTTGGTCCGGCCCTGGGGGAACCGGCTTCCACGCCGTGTGCTCGCCGTGCCGGCGTTGGTCGCCTCGGTCGGCATGACGCTCTGGGGTTTCACCTATTTCGCGATGCAGTACCTGCTCACCGCCGACCGGGTCGTCTCCGCGCCCGCCTTCGCCGCCAAGGACGCGCACCCGCAGGCCGCTTGGGGGCTGTTCTGGTACGCGCTGTTCGTGGTGTGGGGAATCACGCTCGGGGCAGCCGCCCTGGACCGGCTGCGCGGTGCGCGCACCCGCTGTGCCTGCGCCGGCCGGGCGACTCGCGCTGAAGTAGCACTCGGGTCCTGACCACGCGGTCGCCGCCTACGCGGCTGACACACGGGAGTCCGGGACTTCGAAGGGTTGGGGCCTGCCGATTTGAACGGCATGAACCAATGATGGCGGCCCCTCGCTCGGCGGAGCGAGGGGCCGTCGGGTCATGCCGTGGGGGTGGTGAGGTGGTCGAACTCGCCGGCCTTCATGCCTTGGAGGGACTTGGCAGGTTGGTCGGGCGTGGGGGCGGTGCTGTGGCCGGAGTGGGAAGTCGGCCGGTCCGACTTCCCACTCCGGCGGCGCTGGTGTCGAGCCGCCTGCGGTCCGGTGGCCGCGTATCGGGGATCTCGCGGCCACGGAACGGAGGGGCCTGAGCACCGTGAGCTAACGACCGGCCGAGACGTGGCTCAGCCATGTGCCGGGCCTGCCGCCGACAGGGTCGGAGCTTGGCGGGTAGCCATCACGTTGGCCAGTGCCTGCTTGTTCGTGATCCAACGGGTATCACCGGCACCGACCGCGCGCTGTACAGCGTTGAAGACGGCTGCGTTGACCTCGGCGGGCTGAGCCAGGTGTGCCCGCATGTAGTGCTTGAAGAGCGAGGGCAGTTGGTCGGGGCTCGTCGCGGTCTTGGTCCTCAGGGAGAAGAGCGGGAGGAACCACTCTTCGAAGCCGTCCTTGATCGCCTGGGTGGCTCGGTACGCCTCGTGCAGCGGCTGCAGGCCGGCCGTGTGGTCGTACGGGAGGTGGCCGTGGAGGGCGTACTGAAGCCGAGTGCCGCTGTGTTCGCGGAAGCGCTGGCCGTGGGCGGCGATGTGGTTGGCTGCGTTCTGGGTGATGGTCATGACGGCCACGTCTGCCTGCTGTTTCTGGGCTGCGGCGAGGACGGCGACGTGGATGCCGGCGCGCGGGTCGAGGACGAGGCCGTTGAGGCCGAGGGGCGAGAGATCGATGCCGTGGTCGCGGGTTCGGGAGAGGATCAGTCGGCCCGCGACGTTGGCGGCGGTGTGCTGGAGGTGCTTGGGCTGCTGGCGGTGGCAGGCGTGGATGTCCGAGCGGTCGAGGACGGGGCGGTCCTGCGCGACTTCGGCGACGAGGTGGAGGCCGGTGCGTTCTCGGGTGTCGGTGCTGCCGCAGGCGTTGCAGGGGTGGCCACCGCTACCGGTCATGTGGCCGCAGGACCGGCACGTGGGGACGGTCTCGCGGCTGATGGCCAGGGTGCCGGCGCGGAGGTTGTTCTCGATCATCTCCAGGGCGAGACTGACGACCTCGGCGTCGGTGTCGGTCATGATGCCGCCTGCCGGGGACTGTCCGGGCGGGTACTTGTCGGCTATCCGGTCGGCCTCGAACCGCTGGCGGGGGATCCTCGGGCCGTCGGCCTCGCGGTGACGGAGGTCTCCGGCGAGGGTGACGGTGTTCCACAGGTGGGGTGCGGGTGGTAAGCCGAGGATGGCGTTGAGGGCGGCGGCGAGGCGTATGCCGACGGCCTTTCCGGGGCGGGTGTCGAAGGTGAAGGGTCCGTTCTGGACGGGCCCGTTGAGGAACAGGTGTCGCACGGGCTCCTCCTAGATCGGCGGGGTGGTGGTTCCCGTCCGGGTGAACCGGCCGTCTCGCAGTTCGTAGTGGAGGATTGCGGCGTTGGGCATCTTGCCCTTCCGCTCCTCGGCGAGGATCTCGGGCAGGGTGCTGGCTTCGAGCAGGGCTCGAAGCGCCACTGCGGCGGTCTGGTGGGTGAAGGCCAGGACCGTGCGGGCCTCCTGGAGTTCGGCCTGGGCGAGGGCGGCGAACTCGGCGGCCCGGTTGAGCACGCCCTCGGCGAGCGACTCTCCACCGCCCGGCGCGGTCCAGATGTGCTTGCGTAGGCGGCGGTCCTCGACAAGCTCGGGGTAGATGTCGTAGAGCTCGCGCTTGGTCATGTAGGTGGCGTCGCCGTAGTGCTGCTCGTCGAGGAGCGCGGTCTGCTGGGGCCACCCGTCGCCGAGGTCGGGTAGAGCGATCGCCGCGGTGTCGATCGCCCTGCGGTAGGTCGAGGTGTAGACGTGCGGTTCGGCACCGGCGAGCTCCGGAAGGACGTCGGCGAGCCACTGCGCCTGCCGGAAGCCGCGCGGGGTCAGGCCGACGATGGTGCGGGAGATGCTGTGCGCGGCGGGTCCGCTGTAGGGGCGGGGGTTCTGGTAGAAGCCGTTGTACTTGTCGGCGTTCTCGACGGACTCGGCGTGCCGGATGACGAGCAGGGTCACGGTGCGGGTCCTATCCGGCGAGGTTGGCGACGTAGGAGCCGCTGACGGTCCAAGGGGTGAGTTCGATGCCGAAGCCGCTGTGTTCGCCGTCCTGGGTGTGGACGAGCTTGCCGGCCAGGTGCACGGTGTCGCCGGATCGGAACGCCCCGGTGTAGGCGCCGAGGTACGAGCGCATGTGGGTGATCCGGCGGGCGAAGGAGTCGGCCTCGTCGATGGTCGAGCTGAGGATGGTCTTGACCTTGATCCCGTAGACGGCCGGGGTGGTGAGACCCTCGGCGTGGTCGGTGATCTTGGCGAGGAGCGAGATCTCGCCGATCTCCTTGGAGGAGATCCGGGCGAAGGTCTTGTCGCGGTCGGAGCGGATGGGTTCGCAGTTGATGTGCGCGCCGGCGTTGGCGGTGAGTCCTTGGAGCTTGCGGCGTTCCTGCTTGATGAGGGCGTCGAAGGAGCTGCCCTCCATGTACTTGGCACGGCGGATGTACAGCCGGGTGAGGTCGTCTCCGTCGTACGGCCGGATCATGTCGGTCTCCTGGAACAGCTCCTGTGCGGCCTGGTAGCCCTCCGGTCCGTAGCGGACGAGGTCGATGTCGGAGCGCTCGTTGAAGCAGCCGACGAGGAAGGAGCCGGTGACGCCGATCAGGCTCTGGGCGTCGTTCGCGGTGATCCACTCGGTGATCGCCAGGAGGTCCTTGCCGGCCGGGTTGTCGGCGACCGCGCCGGGGTCCTCGTGAATGGCGGCAAGGGCCTGGCGGCACGAGTAGTGGACGGCCACGTCCTCGCGCGGGATGCCGGTGATGACGCAGCCGAGGGTGTCGGAGTAGACGTAGCACTCCGGTCGGCCGGCCAGGATGCCGAAGGACTTCGACAAGACGCTGTTCTGCCGGTAGGTCCGGTCGAAGAGCCGACGGTCGCCCTTCTCGTCAGGGTGGTACTTGACGTAGCCGAGGTAGTGGCTGCCGGGGTGGCTGTCGCCGATGACCTTGAAGACGACTCCGTGGTGGTCCATCAGGTAGTCGCGGTCGCGAACGGTGGGGACCGGCCTACCGGTGTTCAGCGGTGAACCGTTCCAGAGCGGGAAGGTGCCGGTGTCGATCGTGTCGCCCGACTCATACTGATCAAGTCCCATCGTGAAGAGGGCACGGCGGTACTGCCACTTGATGCGCTTGTCGTGCTGTGCGAGATCGGTCGGCCGCATGAGGGCGAGGAAGAAGAAGCACTTGACGAGCAGGAAGTCGCCCAGGTGCTCGCTCACCCGCCGCCCGACCAGGGCGGCGGTGGTCTCGTCGAGGGCGGCGGTGTAGGCGGCGCGCTGTTCCGGGGTGATGGCGTAGCCCTTGCCACCGCCCTTGAAGGCCACGATGTCGAGTGCGGGGTAGACGTCGTAGCCGAGCGGGACCGGTCCGTGGTGCTGCCAGTCGATGACCCCGGCCTGAAGGACGTTGGGCAGGCCGTAGTCCAGGTGCCCGTGCACCATCGGCAGTTGGGCCAGCCGATCGAGGGCGTGCTTGACCGCCTCGTGGACGCGCGGGGTGTCGAAGTCCGGGTTCTCCTCGAAGACCCCGGCCGCGAAAGCCGCCTTCTCGAACCACGGCGTGGCGGGGAGGGGGTGCCTCGCCTGGGCCTGCAGGAGCCTCGACGCGACGGCAGCCGCCGTACTGATCACCTGGTAGCTGACCTGACCGTCCCGCCTGGCGTCGGCCAACGCCTCCTCGTGCAGCGAGCTCTCGCCGATGGCGCGCTCGACGACGAAGTAGCCCCCGTCCTCCGAGCCGCTGTCGACGATCTCCGGTACGGGGTAGCCCAGACCGGCCACCACCTGCTGGAACTCGGCCTCTGCCAGTAGGTCCTCGCCACCGGTCCGCTTGTAGAGCAGGCCGTCGACCGACCGCCACACCGCGCCTACGGTGGCGGTTCTATCCTTGATGAACTCCCAGTCGCTCATCAAGTCATCCTTCCGTAGCGCCGAATTGGCATGGAGCAGATGCGGTTGTGTCGGGCGGATCCCGGCAACCAAGGTATGGGAAGCGGCGGGCGCTACGAGACGATTTCCTGTTCCCGCAAGAACCCGTCTCGGATGTATTCGACCATCCGACGCATATCGTCACCGGACAAAGCCATGGTTGCGAATCCGTCGAACTTGCGTACGTACATCTCGACGTCTCGCGGGTCAGTGACCACGATCTCGGCGTGGACGGTCTCGACCGTGACCATGCGGTCATCCCGGATGACGAAGGAGTGTGCCGGCACGTCGGTCTGTGATGTAGCCAGAGGGACAATCCGAATGTCTACATGCGACAGGCGCGAGATGGAGATGATGCGGTCCAGCTGTCCAGCCATCATTGTGGCCGGCACGAGGCGCCACCGGAGAACAGGCTCCGTGATGACGAATTGCAGCGTCTTGGTGGGGTCATAGAGGGATTGTTGCCTGGCGAGCCGCGCTGCAACAGCTCGCGACAACTGCTGCTCGCTGAGATCTCTTCTCGCGAACACGGCCCGCACGTACTCCGGGGTCTGCAGTAGCCCGGGGACAAGGGAGGGCTGGAACAGGCGAAGCAGCTGGGTGGAGTCGTCCAGCGCCTTGAGCTGCTGCTGCTTGCGATGGTGGCCCAGCCGTCGGATCAGCCGCCACGCCGTCGTCTCCGTGGCCTCTGCCCGCGCAGCAGCCATGTACGCGGCCTTGATCTCGTCCGACACGCCTACGGCCGTGAGGATGCGTTCCACGTCCACGACGGTGGGTGACACCTTGCCGGTCTCGATCTTGCTCAACTTGCTCGGAGACATGACGGCGCCACGGGCCACCGCTTTGGCTTCCTTTCCGGAAGCCAGCCGGAGTTCCCGCAGCGCCGTCCCGAGCTGTGTTCTGTTCACTCGCCGTACTTTGCCCACCATTCGGCGAACGGCACGGAACGCTCCATCACGGTGTCGCGGTACGCCTTGAACCCGGTGAGTCGGCTGTCGGCAAGGAGTTCGACCCCGAGGTACCTTCCGTTGTCGTCATAGCTCATCACGGCTGCAGTCTCGTCATCGAAAAGCCAGAAGTCCGGCGCCTCCGGGATCGGGTTCTCGTGACTGGTGGTGTCGAGGATGAAGAACTCCTCCCCAGCCGCCATGTTCCGGTGATAACCCCATGCAAGCTCGAACCGGAGGTAGTCGGTGAGCGGGCGCGAGAGGATGTGGACCCGGTACATGCGCTTACCGGCCCGCGTGGCGTCGGCCACCGTCTTGACCCAGCCGGCGGTCTTGTAGTCCTCCGGTTGCTCCTCGCCGGCCAGGAAGGCATGGTAGGCGTCCACTCCACCGGACTGGCTGTAGTCGTCCAGCGTTTCCAGTCGGAACGCCTCCCGACTGAACTCCGAGAACCAGTCTCCGAGCGTCCTAGATGAGGTTGTCATGGACGGCCTTTCGAATGAGTTCGATGGGGATTTCGACCAGCGCCTCGTGAGCCGGAATCTGGAGATCGTGCTCGCTCACCCGCTCGCCTTGAACGGCGAGCGTGCCCCGATCCGTCAAGTACAGGGTCGGGCACTCGCCCTCGTCGCAGGAACCTACAAGCCGTGTCAGCTCCACTGTTGCCTCCTCGCTCGCGCGGTCTCCCGACGATGCTCCCGAGGCAACCGGGGTGCAGGCAAGAGGTTCGCGTTTCCGATACTGGAAACCGGACCAACTTCGGACAAGTGATCGGAAGTTCACCACCCACCAAGGGCGGCGCTGCGGCCGGAGTGGGAAGTCGGCGGGTCCGACTTCCCGCTCCGCAGCTCTGTTGCGCTGAGGTGAAGTGCTATGGCGGCCAGGGTTGTTCGTCGGCCCCTCGCTCGGGCGAGCGAGGGGCCGATATCAGGTCAGGTGGTGAGGTGGTCGAACTCGCCGGCCTTGATGCCTTGGAGGAGCGCGGCGAACTTGGTGGGGGTGGTGCGGACGATGATGTCGCCGTCGTCGGACTCGCGTAGCTCGACCAGTCCGCCTACCACGCGTACCTCGACACAGTCGTCGTGTGCTGCGGAGTAACTGGACTTCTGCCACACGGAGCTAAGCATGCTTACTTTTCCATTTCCTTCTTCATAGATCGGAGGAAGTCTCGGGAGTCCTCCACGGAGAGGGCAGTCGAATCCATCTGAGCGAGGATGGCTCGGAACCTGGCTACGTGGGCTGGAGCATCGAGGAGTTGGCTGCCAAACCCTGTGTCTGTCTGCACCGTGTCCAGGTCAGGAATCGGCCCTGCGGCGTGGGTGAAGTTCTCAATGGGGCTCGGCAAGCCTGCGATGTCGAACGGCAGGACTCGGATGGAGATGCCGGGAGCCTCGGAGTCCTCGATCAGAGCGGCAAGTTGATCGGCACGGACCTGCGTCCCGCTGAACTGCATCCGAAGCGCCGCTTCATGGATGAATGCTGAATACGGTGTCGCGCCAGAGTGGACGACGCGCTGCCGCTGAATGCGGAATGCCGTCCTGAGGTCGACCTGGTGTCGCGGGAGGGGAGGGTAAGCCTGTGAGAAGACAGCGGAAGCGTAGCTGCTGGTCTGAAGCAGCCCGGGGACGAAGGTGATCGTGTAGGTCGAAAGCGTTCGCGCATAGCTTTCGAGCTCTGCAACTTCAAGAAAGTCCGCTGCCAGGGTCTCGCGGTACTCCTCCCACCAGCCGCTCTTACCCCGTTCCGTGATGATGTCTGCGAGTGCATCGATCAGTGGCTGGTTGACGCACATGCACGCTGCGGCGATCGTGCGCAGGCGTTCCACGCTGATGCCAATCCTCGCCGACTCCATCTGTGTCACCTGGGCAGGGGTCATCCCCACGATGCGACCGAGCTGACTGCCGCCGAAGCCGGCCTGCTCTCGCATCCTCCGGATCTCAGCGCCAAGTCTGCGTTGGCGGAGCGTTGGGGTGCTGCGTGGAGGCATGACTTCCTTCCGGGACAAGGATCGGGGCCCAGTCTGCCGCGACGGTCGCGTGGCGGTCCATCTGGGGCGCGGCTACCACCGTAGAGGGAAAATCCAGCTACTGCGGAAATTTGGATACTCAAGTGCGCTATGGTCGTTCTCACATCGATCCGATGGATCGTCAGTAACGCCTGTTTCCAGGGCAGTAGGCGCCTGCTGCCCTCGCACCGCAGAGCAGCCATGCGTGGCATCCCGGTCCCGTTCTGGCTTGGCTCACGGCGACGACACCTTCGCTGGTCGACGAACCCACTGCATCCTCTTTCCGGAGGTCCCTCATGTGTGCCTTCACGCTGCCCGAACCGCCCGACTGGTCCGCCGCCCGCGAGGAGCTGCGTGACGCCCTCGCCCTCGCTGCCTGGCCGGACGACCTGATCGCCGACGCCGAACTCGCCCTGTGCGAGCTGTACATCAACGCCTGGCGTCACGGAGCCACCCCCGCCCCCACCGTCGTGGTCGTCCTCCACGCCGGCCGCACCCTGCGCGTCTCCGTCGCGGACGACAGCCCCGTCCTGCCCGAGCCGCGTCAGAGCGCCGACCCCTACGAGCTCTCCGGCCGGGGCCTGCACCTCGTGCGCTCCCTCACCCACCGCTTCGGCACCGACCCCCGCAAGCGCGGCGGCAAGACCGTCTGGTTCGAGCTGGACGCCGCCGCGTGACCATCAACCGCACCCCGATCGCGCCCGACGACCCCCGCATGCGCGACTACACCCACACCCAGATCACCACCCTCCTCGGCGAACTCCACACCCGAGGCGCCAGGTTCGGCATCCAGTGGGGCTCCGCCACCACCCACCACAGCACCGTCGACGGCCGCATCCTCGTCGACTTCGGCAACGCCCCCCTCGCCACCCTCCTCAACCTCCTCCACCTGCTGCGCGACACCGAGAGGAACGAGCCGTGGGAGTCCTGATCCCCCTCATCACCGAAGCGATCCACACCGAGCGCACCACCGTCGCCTACCTCGCCGTCGAACACACCCCCGACGCCACCGTCCAGCTCCGCCTCGCCGTCGACCTCGACATCCACACCGGCCCCGGCGAACAGCTCGCCCTCCCCCTCACCCGCGACCAGGCCCACGAACTCCTCCACGCCCTCGCCGCCCACCTCGGCCACCGCGTCCTGGGAATCCGCCGATGAGAACCGGCACCGCCGACTTCCTCATCGGCGCCGCCCTCCTCACCCTCCTCGCGCTCGCCCTCACCACCGTCGCCCTCGGCGTCATCACCGCCCTCAAGGTCAACGACGACCAGCACACCCTCGCCCCCAAACCCCCACCCCCGCCCATCACCCGCCACGGCCGCTGGGAACTGCGCCAACTCCCCGACGGCACCACCGAATACGCCTGGATCGCCCGCCAGGCCGGCCACTACGGCCCCGAAACCCGACAGCCCCACCGAAACACCACCCCCGGCCGACATCGCATACCCACCTGAGCGGAACACGCAGAGGCCCCCGCCCCACCCAGGGCAGGGGCCTCGCCGCTACCGGGCGGCAGCGGCAGCGGCGTGCGTACGACCGGCGACCACGGGCCGCACCTTGGCCAGCATCAGGTCGAGGAACCGGTCGGGGTGCCGGAAGGACGCGAAGTGGCTCGCGTCTTCGATCAGTGCGAAGTCCTTGACCGGGGCCTGCACGTCGTCGAAGAACCGCTTGGCGCGGTCGGCCGGGGTGAGCACGTCCCGGTCGCCCTGGAAGATGAAGAAGGGCAGGTCGAAGCGGGTGCCGTCGGCCCAGTCGTCGAACTCGGCGGTGGCGGGGAGGATCTGTTCGGAGAGCTTCATGCCCTTGCCGAGGGTGCCCAGCTCGCGGAGCGAGTGCAGCGGGGAGAGCCAGAGCGACTTCATGACCACGGACTTCATGGTGGCGAAGGTCAGCGGGTCGGTGGTGGCGACGATCTTGGCATGGGCGCCGTGCTGCTCGGCGGTCCAGGTCCGCTTGTCGGAGCCGAGCTCCTCGACGGCGGCGAGCTCCTTGCGCTTGCCCGCGGCGCGCAGCCGGGCGAGCAGGGCCCGGTGGGCGGAGTCGTCGCGGCCGGCGTCGTGGATGTTCTGGTCGGTGCCGACGTAGGCGGAGTAGAGGTCGGGGTACTGGCGGGCCAGGCGCAGTCCGAAGGCGCTGCCGAAGGAGTTGGCGACCAGGACGACCCGGTCGACACCGAGCCTGCTGCGCACGTGGTGGGTGACCTCGACGGCGTCCTCGTACATCCGGGCGAAGCTCAGCTCGCCCTGCCCGTCGACGCCGGATCGGCCGAGGGTCTTGCCGGTGCCGCGCATGTCCCAACGGACGATCGTGAAGTGCTTCTCCCAGGCCCGGGTGCGCGGCCCGTAGACCGCGTTGGAGGCACCGGGGCCGCCGTGGATCTCCAGCATCACCGGGTTGGTCCGGTCCTCGCCGCGGATCGAGATCCACTGCTCGATCCCGCCGATGCGGACGAAGTCCTGCACGTCGATGCCGTTCGGCACGTCGATCCGCATCAGCCGGGCGCCGGCGGCCTTCTTGAGGCGGCGGTGGCCCAGGGCGCCGACGGCGGGCGCGGCGAGAGCGGCGGCGGAGGCGATGAGGACGGTGGCGATCACAGGTGACTCCCCTGAACTGTTTATCTGCTACGCAATTAGGTTTATGTTATACACAGTTCCGAGCGGTCGTCAACGATCGGCCGACGGAACGCACCGAGGAGGGCCCGCATGGCTGGGAGCAGGGAGAAGAAGCGCGACCCGAAGGCGAGCCTGGCGCTGCTGTGGGGCGAGCAGGATCAGCCCCGGCGCGGCCCGAAGCCTTCACTGACCGCGGAGCGGATCGTCGCCGGCGCCATCGAGATCGCCGACGCGGAGGGCCTGGACGCGGTCTCCATGCAGCGGGTCGCCGCCGAGCTCGACGTCACCACCATGGCGCTGTACCGGTACTTCCCCGGCAAGGCCGAGCTGGTCGACCTGATGGTCGACTCCGCCCTCGGCACGCCCTCCGAAGCCATCGGCCGGGTACCCGGCTGGCGCCCCCAGCTGACCGAATGGGCCCGCCAGTGCTGGGCGCTGTACCGCCACCACCCGTGGATCCTGACCGCCACCACCATGCGCCGACAGCTCATGGGCCCCAACCAGTTGGCCTGGCTCGACGCCGCGCTGGCCGCCCTGGCCCCGACCGGGCTGCCCGCCGCACAGCAGCACGACACCGTCCTGCTGGTCATCGGTCACATCCGCGGCCTCGCCCAGCAACTCGTCGACGACGACGAAGAGGGCAACGAGGAGTGGAACCGACTCGCCGGTGACGTGCTGGAGCGCCACGGCCACCGGTTCCCCGCACTGGCCGCCGCCATCGCCGCCGGGGCCTTCGCCCCCCAGGACCAGGACCCCCTCGACTTCGGCCTGGAACGCATCCTGGACGGGGTCACCCCACTGATCGACGGGCGCTGAGTCCCGCCAGGACGGCGGTGGGCGCCCCCCGCCCGGCGCCGTCCCGACCCGGAATTCCCGCTGCCCACGGCGTGCGACCGGGCAGAATCGGCCCATGCTGACCATCGGATCCATCGTGTTGGGTGTCGCGGACGTGCGGCGTGCGGTCGCCTTCTGGACGGAGGCGCTGGACTACGTCCCCCGTGACGAGGGCGCGGACCACTGGGTGGTCCTGGTGCCCGCGAAGGGGCCCGGTGTGCAACTGGCACTCGGCCTCAGCGAGTCGCCCGTCCAGGAGCACCCGCGCGTTCACCTCGACCTGTACGCGGCGGACGCCGCCGAGCAGGCGGCCGAGATCGAGCGGCTGCTCGCGCTGGGGGCCAGGTCCGTCGACTGGGACCGCTACCCGGAGGACCCGGACTTCGTCGTCCTCGCCGACCCGGACGGCAACCGCTTCTGCGTGATCGACACCAGCCACGGCTGACGGTCGGCCGGAATCCGCGTCAGCCGTCGTGGTCGTCGTGGCCGCCGCGGTGGCCGCGACGACCACGGCCGCTCCGACCACCCTCGCCCTGTTCCCGGATCCGGCTCTCCAGTCCGCTGCGGACCCGCTGCGACAGGGTCCCGGCGGCGGCCGCCAGGAAGACGAAGTTGTAGACGATCTGCAGGATCACGATGAGCCGGGGCCACTGGCCGACCGCGGTGATGTCGCCGTAGCCGACGGTGGCCATCGTGACGATGGTGAAGTAGAGCGCGTCGAGCCGGGTGTTCAGCCCGTCGAACTCGCCGGCCGAGGCGGCCAGGACGTAGTACGTCCCGGCGAAGACGTTCATCGAGAGGCAGATCAGGACGACCAGCCACAAGCCGGGCCGTTTGCCCGTCCCGCGCAGGAGGTCGAGGATCCGGGCCAGCAGGAGCCCGCTCAGCAGCATCAGGACGGCGGCGAACACCAGCCAGCTGAGCACCGGGCGGTGTTCGCCGAAGTAGCGCAGCGGCAGGGTGAAGTACGCGACCATCAGCAGGGCGAAGGAGCCCAGCAGGAGGAGCCAGGCCCGCACGTCGATGCGGGTCGCGGCGGGCGGGAGCGGGGGCGCGGACATCCCGCTCAGCCTGCCGCAGCGGCGCCGGACCCGCCCGGCGGGCTGCTCCGAACGGGCCGAGCGGCCGGACGGGCCGAACACGCCGAACGGGCCCCACACGTCGCCCACGCCCCGGACACGACGAAGCCCCCGCCGTTTCCGGCGGGGGCTCGGTCGGAGAAGAACCTCAGGCCGTGGTGGTGGACCGGGGGGTCTCGGTGGCCTTGGTCACGTTGGTCGGCGCGACCGCCTGCTGGGCGGCCGGCTGCTGCGGCGCGGCCTGCGCCTGCGGGGCGGCGGTGCTCTGCGCCGTGCCCGGCGCGGCGGCGGCGTCCGCGGCCGGTGCCTCGTCCTCGCGCAGCGCCTTCGTCTCCGCCTTCAGAATGCGCATGGACTTGCCGAGGCCACGGGCCATCTCCGGCAGCTTCTTCGATCCGAACAGCAGGATGACGACCGCCAGCACCACCAGGAGGTGCCAGGGCTCAAGACCGTTCCGCAGCATCCCTGGCCACCGGTCCCTTCTTGTCTATAGTCACGGGAGGGCAAAGCGCCCGACCTGGCCAGTATGCCTGGCCGTAGCGGCGAACGTATACACCGGCCGGGAAACGCTGGTCAAAAACCAGGTGCCGCCAAGGCGGACGGCGATTAGTGGTGTGGAACACGCGGTGAATTCCGGCCATTCCGGCCATTCCGGCCATCCCGGCCGTCGGGCTCAATTGGCATAACCGATCATGAGGCCGCAGAACACCGCCGCCACCACCGCCACCCCGACCGCCAGCACCAGCAGGACGGGTCTCCCCGGGGGGAGCGGCGCCCCGGCGCGCATCGCCGCCTCGACCCTGGTCCACCGCCGGTACGCCGTCACCCCGAGCACCGCGCCGCCGAGCGCGCAGAACACGGCCAGGGCGATCCGCAACGGCGCGGGGGCGACGTCAGGGGTGAGCTGATCGACGGCGATCCCGCCCGCGAGCAGGGCGAGCGAGGTCCGGATCCAGGCCAGGAAGGTCCGCTCGTTGGCCAGCGAGAAGCGGTAGTCCGGCTCCTCGCCGGCCTGCGACTGCTCTTCCGGCCCCGGCTCCAGGTCCGGCATCGGCCCTCCCGCTGCGCTCCCGGTGTTCCCGTCGAACCCAGGCTGCCCTGCCGGGCTCCACTTCGCAGCTCAGGCCCCGGGGAACTCGGATGCGCCGACCGGCCGGCGTCCGTCAGACTGCCGCGATGAGCATCGACACGGCCGGCCCCGCGATCCCGAGCCCCGCCCAGCAGCGAGCCCTGCGGCACGTCACGGCCCTCGCCACCGGGGGCCCGCTCGGTGCCGACCTGCGCGTCACGCTCAACTTCCACCCCGACCGGGCCGACGGCGGCCGGGACATCCTGGAGTCGCTCGCGCACGACGGCGTCTACCGCTCCCAGTTCGTCACCGGGACCGGCAACGGCGGCCTGACCGCCCACCCCGGCGGCGACCGCTGGCGCTGGGAGAGCCGGATCTTCGGCGGCGCGTACGACGAGGCCCCGGCCGACGAACGCCCGGTGTACGGCGCGCTGAACTTCCGCCGCAAGGCGCTCGGCGCGGCGCCGCGCTTCGGCTCGGCCCACGTCCGGCTCGCCCCGCAGGCCCTCGCCCGCGCCACCTTCTGCTACCCGGACAGCTTCCTCGACCCGACCGACTTCGGCACCGCCGAGCGGATGCCCCTGATCGCCCTCGCCGAGGCGGACGACGCGGACCGGCTGGACGACTACATCGAGGCCCAGGTGCACGGCCCGGTCCGGCTCGACACGGACGTGGAGGCGCTGGTCCTCGACCCGAGCTTCCGGGGCACCCCGGTCGAGGAGCGGGCCCGCCGGCTGCCGTGCGCGCTCGAATGGCACCCGGGCCTGCGCCTGACCACCGAGGAGCTGAGCCGTCACCCCGAGTACCGGGGCCCCGAGTTCGTCGCCCTCGGCGTCGCGATCGCCGAGGACGGCCTGCTCGACCCGCGCATCATCGGCGACGCCGTCCGCACCGGCCGGCACGATCCGCAGGACCTCAAGCGGGTCTGGCACTACCTGGCCCGCTTCGGCTCACCGGTCGAGGGCCCGGTCGAGGGCTAACCCTCATTGCGGCGGGCCAGCAGGTAGCCGCGGCGGGTGGCCGCCTCCTCCGGGAGGCCCTCCCGTTCCAGCCGCGCCTCGACGGTGAACCCGGCCTCCGTCAGCAGGGCGGCGACGCGGTCCGACTCCAGGAAGTGGAAGTCGATGGCGACGGAGTGCCCCCACCACTCGTCGAGCCTCCGCACCTCGGTGCCGAGGTGGAACGAGACCAGCAGGGTGCCGGAGGGCCGCAGCACCCGCCGCATCTCCTCGAACGCGGGCCGCAGCTCCCCGGGTTCGAGGTGGATCACCGAGTAGAGCGCGACCGCGGCCGCGAACTCCCCGTCCGCGGCGGGCAGCCGCAGCAGGTCCCCCTCGCGGAACTCCGCCTCCGGGTGCTCCCGCCGGGCGATCTCCACCATCCCCGGCGACAGGTCGATCCCGACGACCGAAGCGCCCTGCTCCGCCAGCCACCCCGCCACGTGCCCCGGCCCGCACCCGAGGTCCGCCACCAGGCCGCCCCGGGCGGCCTCCACCACCACCCCGAGCAGCGCCCGGTCGACCGCCTTGTGGGCCAGCTCGCCCCCGATCCGCTTCCGGTACTCCTCCGCGACGGCGTCGTAGCCGGCCCGGACCCGCCCGTGTTCAGCACTGTGCGACATGGGCGGCAGCCTGGCACGCCGCAGCCGCTCCGCGACAGCCCTCCGGGCACGCGTGCGAGAGCCCCCGCCCGGGTGGGCGGGGGCTCTTGATGACGCGCAGGGCGGGGTTCCGGTCAGACGGCGACCGGTTCGGCGGCGGGTTCGGCGGTGTGCGCGGGGAGGTGGGCCATCAGGCGGTAGGCCAGGAGGGCGGCGCCGACCGCGAAGACCAGGCCGACCACGGCGGCCACGTGCATGCCGTCGGTGAAGGCGGCGCGGGCGGTGCCGAGCAGCTCGGTGCCGAGGCGGCCGGGCAGCTCGGCGGCGACGGTGACCGCGCCGCCGAGGGTGTCCTGGGCGGTGCGGGCGGCCTCGCCGTCCAGACCGGCCGGGAGGGCGCCGTCCAGCCGGGAGCGGTAGACGGCGGCGCCGGCCGCGCCGAGCAGCGCGATGCCGAGCGAGCTGCCGAGCTCGACCGCGGTCTCGGAGGTCGCGGAGGCGGTGCCGGCCCGCTCGATCGGCGCGGCGGAGACGACCATCTCGGCGGTGAGGGTCATGGTGCCGACGGTGCCGGCGGCCAGGACGCCCGCCGCGGTGAGGATGAGGGCGAGCGGGGAGTCGGTGCCGACCTGCGTCATCATCGCGAAGCCGACCGCGCCGACCACGAAGCCACCGGCCATCAGCACCGCCGGACGGACCTTCCCGGCGAGCGCCGAGCTCACACCGACCGCCGCACCGACGCCCACGCTGGGGACGAGCGACCAGAGCGAGGCCGTCAGCGGGCTCATGCCCTTGACCAGCTGCAGGTACTGCGAGGTGAAGAGGGTGAAGCCCATCATCGCGAACATCGCCACCGTGTTGACGGTGATCGCCCCGGTGAAGGCGCGGATCCGGAACAGGCTCAGGTCGAGCAGCGGGTCGGCGGCGGTGCGCTGGCGCCACACGAAGAGGCCGACGAAGAGCAGCCCGACCGGGACGGCCGCGGCGGCGAGCGGGCTCCAGCCGTCCACCGCGAGGGTCTTGACGCCGTAGACCAGCGGCAGGATCGCGGCCAGCGAGAGGCCGGCGCCGAGCAGGTCGAAGCGGCCGCGCTGCGGGGAGCGGTACTCGGGCAGCAGGACGGGGGCGGCGATCAGCAGCAGCACCATCACCGGGACGGCGACCAGGAAGACCGACCCCCACCAGAAGTGGTCCAGCAGGAGGCCGCCGACCACCGGGCCGAGCGTGGCGCCGGCGGTGAGGATGCCGCCCCAGGCGCCGAGGGCGATCTGCCGCTGCTTGGGGTCGTGGAACATGTTGCGGATCAGCGCGAGGGTCGAGGGCATCACCGTCGCCCCGGCGGCGCCGAGGACGGCGCGGGCGGCGATCAGCTGGCCCGCGCCGTCGGCGTAGGCGGCCAGTACCGAGGCGCCGATGAAGCCGGCGGCGCCGATCATCAGCAGTCGGCGGCGGCCGATCCGGTCGCCCAGCGAGCCCATCGTGATCAGCAGGCCGGCCAGCAGGAACGAGTACATGTCCATGATCCACAGCTGCTCGGTGCCGCTCGGCGCCAGCGTGGTGGAGATGTACGGGACGGCGAAGAAGAGCACGCCCATGTCCATGGTGAGGACGAGCGTCGGGAGCAGGAGGACGGCGAGGCCGATCCATTCGCGACGGCCTGCGCGGCCGGTGGTTGCGGTCATGGGGAAGACGGTACGGGCGTGTCAGACGCTTGTCTAGTACAAGCGTCTAAATCATTTGTCTCAGGCTTATGTGTGAGACGAGCGTGCAAGACATTTGTCCAGGCAGGCCTTAGCATCGGGCCATGGGAAATCGTGAGGACCTGCTGGCCGGCGCCAAGCGCTGCCTGTACGAGAAGGGCTACGGGCGCACCACCGCCCGGGACATCGCCACCGCCTCCGGCGTCAGCCTGGCGGCCATCGGCTACCACTTCGGCTCCAAGGAGGCACTGCTCAACGCGGCGCTGATCGGGGCGACGGAGGAGTGGGGCGGGGCCCTGGGCGTCGTGGTGGCACGCGCGAACGAGCTCGCGGACGGCCCGGAGGAGCGGTTCGTCGCGGTCTGGGACGGGGTGAAGGAGACCTTCGCCGAACACCGCGGCCTCTGGGCGGCACAGTTCGAGGCGATGGCGCAGGCCGAGCGGGCACCCGAGCTGGCGGCGGCGCTCACCGCGGCGCAGAGGGACGGGAGGCTCGGGCTCGCGGCACTGTTCCAGGGGCTCACCGAGGTGTCGGACACCGAGGACGAACTGGCCCGCGGCATCTTCTACCAGGCCCTGCTGGTGGGCCTGGCCGCGCAGTGGCTGGCCGCGCCCGAGATGGCGCCGACCGGGCGGGACTTCCTGCGCGGACTGCAGCTGGTCGGCGACGCCGTGCTGCGGCCGCCTACGCCGTGACGGCCGTCAGCAGCACCACCGAGTCGACGTGGGCCAGCAGCCCGTGCCGGTCCTGCGGGATCGGGTGCAGCTGGCCCGCGGACAACTCCTGCAGACGCCCGGCGACGGTCAGCGAGACCCGGCCGCGCAGCACCTGAATGCTCGCGGCCGCGGGCGCGTTGTGCTCGTCTAGCGCGGTTCCGGCGGTCAGCGCGATCACGGTCTGGCGCAGCACGCCGTCGTGCACCACGAGGTGGGCGCTGCGCCCGTGCGGGCTCTCGGCGGCCTTGGCCGCGTGCTCCACGGCGAGCTGTTCGAGATCGACCATCGGGTGTCCTCCTGGGCCGGGGGTGTCCTCCGGGGCCTGCCTGCCGGGCCCCTCACGGCGCCCCTGGGGCCAGCGTCGCGGACTCACCCGGCTCGCGCACCCCGGAGCAACCCGGCGTGCGGCGATCGCGGACTGCGCCCATGGTGGACCCATGGCGACCAATAACAGTTTCCTCAGCGGCTTCCAGGTCAACCGTCCGCTGCTGGCCGGCGGTGCGGTTCTCACGGGCATCGGCGCGGTGCTCGGGGCGGCCGGGGCGGTCATGGTGTGCGTGGCGCTGGCCACGGCCGGCCGCAGTTGGGTCCGACAGCTGGACACCCCGCCGACGGCCATGGCACAGCGGGCGCTGCGTCAGGCCAAGGTGGCTTCGACGGCGGCCTCGACGGCGGGCTGGCAGGCCTGGCGGGCCGAGCAGGGCTCGCCCAACTGAGCCCGAGTGTGGCCCGCGTGGCCCGCATGGCCCGATCGCCGGCCCGCTCGGGTGCCCGGCGACCGCTCCGCCGGTCCACCGCCTCGCCGCCCGCCCCCGTCCGACCGTCCCACCGTCCGCTGCCGCGCCGCCCGGCTTCACCCGGGCGGCGCAATCGTGCGCGGGCAATCGTGCGCCGGGCAGGCGTGCGCCGGGCGGGGGAGTGCCGGGTGGGGGAGTGCGGCGGGCCGCCATGGGGGTGCGGCCCACCGGCGCTCCCGGCAGTGACGGCCCGGAGGCCCCGCGGGGCCCGGGAGGCCGGCGGGCCCGCGGGGCTTCCCGCAGGGCGTCCGCTACAGGCCGAGCGACTTCGCGACGATGCTGCGCATGACCTCGCTGGTGCCGCCGTAGATCCGGAACACCCGGTTGTCGGTGTAGAGGCGGGCGATCGGGTACTCCAGGATGTAGCCGTAACCGCCGTGCAGCTGGAGGCACTTGTCGATCACACCGGAGGCCGACTCGGTGCAGAACAGCTTCGTCGCCGCCGCGTCCGCGACCGTCAGCTCCCCGTTCTGGTACAGCTCGAGCGCGCGGTCGACCATCGACTGCTGGGCCACCACCTGGGCCTCGCAGTCGGCCAGCGTGAACTTGGTGTTCTGGAACTCGGCCACCGCCTGGCCGAACACCTTGCGCTCCTTGACGTACTGGACCGCGAACCGCACCGCCGCCGCGGACGCCGCGTAGGCGCCGACCGCGATCGCCAGCCGCTCCTGCACCAGGTTGTGGGTCAGGTAGGAGAAGGCCTTGCCCTCCTCGCCGAGCAGGTTCTCCACCGGCACCTTGACGTCGCTGAACGCCAGCTCGGCGGTGTCGGAGGTGCGCAGGCCGATCTTCTGCAGCTTGCGGCCGACGGTGTAGCCCTCGGAGGTGGTGTCCACGCAGAGGATGGAGAGGCCGGCCCGGCGGTTCTGCGGGTCGTACGGCGCGGTGCGGCAGATCACCAGGACGAGGTCGGCGAGCACACCGCCGGTGATGAAGGTCTTGGCGCCGTTGAGGACGTAGTGGGTGCCGTCCTCGGAGAGCCGGGCGGTGGTGGTGATGCCCGCGAGGTCGGAGCCGGCGCCCGGCTCGGTCATCGCGATGGCGGTCATGATGTCGCCGGAGACGAAGCCCGGCAGCCAGCGCCGCTTCTGCTCCTCGTCGGCGTACTCCAGCAGGTACGGCAGCACCAGGCCGGTGTGCACGCCGGAGGAGCCGAAGCTGACACCCGCCCGGGCGGTCTCCTCGGCGACGACCGCCTGGTACTTGAAGCCGCTCTCGCCCGCGCCGTCGTACTCCTCCGGGACCTCGATGCCGAAGACGCCGAGCGCGCCGAGCCGGCGGTAGAAGTCGCGCGGCGGGTGGCCCTCGGCCTCCCAGCTCTCGTAGACGGGGACGACCTCGTTGGCGATGAAGTCCCGGATGGTCTCCCGGAAGGCCTCGTGGTCCTCGGTGAACACGGTGCGGCGCACGACGGCGCTCCCTTCGGTGGTGCCGGGCGGTGCGGACCGGCACGCCTGCGCCGCGGCCGGGCGGCTACGGGCCGGTGTACAGCTGATCGCCCCACAAGTTAATCCCGGGTAGCTTCGACTGTCCAGGGTCGTCGCGGCGGTGTCCGTACCGTGACCGAGCCCGGCTTCGCAGGCCAAGGGTCGCCACAAGTGAATCCTTGCTAACCTACGGGCGGCAGTGCGGGCGCCAGCCCCGCCGACCACTGGTCGGCACCCGGGCGGGCAAGGGCGAGGGAGCGGCGGCATGGTGGTTCGACGGCCGCCCGCACGATCCCGGCAGGCGCAGATCCTCGCCGTGGCCGCCGAGCGCTTCCACCGCAGCGGGTACCACCAGGTCTCGATGACGGAGGTGGCCGCCGGGGTCGGCATCACCGCGCCGGCCCTCTACCGGCACTTCCGGGGCAAGCCCGAACTGCTGGACCGCACACTCCGGTCGGGGCTGGACGAACTGGCGGACGGGCTGCGCGCGGCCTCGACCACGGCGGCCGTCGGCGCCACCGTGGCCGCCGTCGCGGTCGGGCACCGGCCGCTCGGCACGCTGGTGCAGCGCGACGCCCGGCTGCTGCCGCCCGCCCGGCGGGCCGCGCTGCGCCGCGAGCTGCGCGCGGACGCGGCGCTGATGGTCGCCGTGCTCCGTACCGAGCGCCCGGAACTCGAAGCCGCCGACGCCGCGTTGCTCTGCTGGTCGGCGCTCTCGGCCGGCGCCGCTCTGTCCTACCAGTCGGCCGTCCCGCAGCCGCGCCGGGCCGAGCGCCTGCTCGGCGAGCTGGTGGCCGCGATCCTGGCGGTACCGCTGGGTGGCACCCGCCCCGACCCGCAGGACCACCCCGCCGCCGCGCCGGCGCGGCCGCAGCCCCGCCGGGAGGAACTGCTGGCGGCGGCGGTGCGGTTGTTCCACCGGCGCGGGTTCGACAACGTCAGCACCGACCAACTCGGCGCCGCCGTGGGCATCTCGGGGCCCAGCGTGTACCGGCACTTCGACAGCAAGGCCCAGTTGCTGGCCGCCTCGCTGGTGCGCAGCCGGGAGCGGCTCTGGCACGAGGTGGAGGGCGCGATCGCCGTCGCCGCCGGCCCCGGGGCGGCCCTGGAGGCCGCGCTGGCCGCCTACGTGGGCTTCGCCCGGCGCAACAGCGACTACCTCGGCGCGATGCTGAGCGAGACCGAGCGGCTGGCCGCGCCGGACCGGCGGGCCGCGGTGGACTTCCGCCGGGACTTCCTGCGGACGTGGGTCGAGCTGCTCCGCCAGGTCCGCCCCGAGTACGACGCGGCCCAGGCCCGGATCCGGGTGCACGCCCTGTTCGCCCTGGTCAACGACGGCGTGCGGAACCGCCCGTACAGCGACCGGCCGGACCTCGGGGACTGTCTGCGGCGGCTCGGCCGGGCCGTGCTGGGTCTGGCCGAGCCGGGTCTGGCCGAGCCGGCATAGCGACGGCCGGGTGCCCGCCCCCGCGC
>NZ_JBHVWC010000087.1:0-5923 GCF_042882445.1 Kitasatospora sp. NPDC058218
GCCCGGGGTCCCACCCCGGGCCGGCCCACCGTCGTCCCGCTACCGGACCACCGCGGCTACTCGGCCTTCTCCGTCGCGGTCGCCAGGCCCGCCGACCACTTCTCCTCGACCCTGCCGAGCTTCCAGTAGGCGATCGCCGCCACCCAGGTGAGCACGAAGAGGCCGACGATGGCGTAGCCGACGAAGTTGAGGTCCAGCTCGCCGATCCAGGCGACCGGCCCGCTGGTGATGTCCAGCTTCTCGCCGAGCAGCCCGATCAGCTCGATCGAGCCGATGACGAGCGCGACCAGCACGGAGAGACCGGTGACGGTCAGGTTGTAGTAGATCTTGCGGACGGGCTTCGAGAACGCCCACTCGTAGGCGAAGTTCATGAACGAACCGTCGATGGTGTCCAGCAGGCTCATCCCCGCCGCGAACAGCACCGGCAGGACCAGCAGCGCGTACCAGGGCAGTTGGAACGCGGCCGCGCCGCCCGCCAGGACCAGCAGGGAGACCTCGGTCGCGGTGTCGAAGCCGAGGCCGAACAGCAGGCCGACCGGGTACATGTGCCAGGGCTTGGTGACGGCCCTGGTCACCCGGCCCAGGATGCGGTTCATGAAGCCGCGCTTGTCGAGCTGCTCCTCCAGCTCGGCCTCGTCGAACTGGCCCTCGCGCATCTTGCGGAACACCTTGAGGATGCCGTTGAAGGCGCCCAGGTTGATCAGGCCGATGAGCAGCAGGAACGTTCCGGAGACGGCGACGCCGATCAGACCGGTCGTGTCGTGCAGGGTGGAGTCGTCGGACTCGACCTGCCCGGCCAGGGACTGGATGCCGAAGGCGAGCAGCGCGCAGAGCCCGAAGACGATCGAGGAGTGGCCCAGCGAGAACCAGAAGCCGACCGACAACGGCCGCTTGCCCTGGCCCATCAGCTTGCGGGTGGTGTTGTCGATGGCGGCGATGTGGTCCGCGTCGAAGGCGTGCCGCATGCCCAGGGTGTAGGCGGTGAGGCCCATGCCGGCGCCGAACACCTGGCCGCCGACGTCGTAGTGCTCGGGTGCGATGACCGCGAGGAGGGTGAACCAGCCGATCACGTGCAGCGCGAGGATGAAGCCGCCCATACCGGCCAGGCGCAGCCATTCCTCACGGGTGAGCCGGTCGCGCCATCTGACGGCGGTGGCACCTGCGGCGGGGCTGGACATCGTGTCGTCCTTTCGGGGGAGCGTGCGGAGCTGGGCCATCTTTCCCTCGGGTGGTAAGTACTTGCAAGTCATGCGCAGGTACTGATGGGGGGCGGTCGAGTACGCGGCGGCGCGCGAGGGGCGCGTTCCGGAAGCACCCCCTTCCTCCCGAAGATCGCCATGCACCGTACAAATCCTTGTAACCTCCGAAGGCTTTCACCGCCCCCACCTCCACGCGGATACTCAGGTTCTACGCGCGAATACTCGGGCGCCGAAACCTCAACTCCCCACGGAGGAACGGCATATGATCCGCATGAGAATGGCTGCCGCACTGGCCGCCCCGGCCCTCCTCGCGGCCGGCCTCACCGGCCTGGCCCCCACCGCCACGGCCGCCCCCGGCACCGCTCCCGCCCCCACCGCGGCGGCCGCCGCCCCCCACCGCGTGCTGTTCGACAACAGCAAGGCCGAGACCGCCGGCAATGCCGACTGGATCATCTCCACCAGCCAGCCCGACCCGCTGGCCCAGAACGCCAACCCCAGCACCGAGAAGAGCTGGACGGGCGCGCTCTCCGCCTGGGGCGTCGCCCTGCAGAAGACCGGCCAGTACAGCCTCAAGACCCTCCCGGCCGGCTCCACCATCAGCTACGGCACCGGGGCCGCGCTCGACCTCGCCAACTTCGACACCTTCGTGGTGCCCGAGCCGAACATCCGCTTCAGCGCCGCCGAGAAGGCCGCGCTGATCCGCTTCGTGCAGAACGGCGGCGGGCTCTTCCTCATCTCCGACCACAACCAGAGCGACCGCAACAACGACGGCTGGGACTCCCCCGCCGTCATCAACGACCTGCTGACCAACAACGGGGTGAACAACAACGACCCCTTCGGCTTCAGCGTCGACGTCAAGAACATCTCCACCGACAACCCGCGCGCCGTCAACGACGCCGCCGACCCCGTCCTGCACGGCCCCTTCGGCACCGTCACCGGCTCGATCCTGCGCTCCGGCACCACCTTCACGCTGAAGCCCGCCGACAACCCCTCCGTCAAGGGCCTGCTCTACCGGACCGGCTACAGCGGCACCACCGGCGCCTTCTTCGTCACCAGCGCCTACGGCAGCGGCCGGGTCGCGATCTGGGGCGACAGCTCCCCGGCGGACGACGGCACCGGGCAGTCCGGCAACACCCTCTACGACGGCTGGAACGACCCGGCGGGCACCAACGCCGCCCTCGCCCTCAACGCCACCGCCTGGCTCAGCAAGGCGTGACACCCCGGGCACCCGCCCGCCCCCGCCCTTCGTCACCAGGGCATCGGCTCTCATCAGGACACCGGCGGCATCCTCCCCTAGGGTCGGACTGCTGACGCCTGCGGCGCGGGCGGGCCCCCGGGCCCGCCCCGCACCGTGGCCCGCCGAGCGGGCCCCCCGCCACCGGGGCCCCGCCGATCCGGGACTCGATGGGAGCGGCCATGCCCTCGCACCCCTACCGCACCGTCCGCGAGGACGCACGCGTCCCGCTGCCCGACGGCACCGAGCTCTACGCCCGCCTCTGGCGCCCGGTGACCGACGACCCCGTCCCCGTGGTGCTGGAGTACTCCACCGGGCGCCTCACCGACCGGACGGCCACCGACGACGCCCGCCGTCACCCCTGGTACGCCGGCCACGGCTACGCCTCCGTCCGGGTCGACGCCCGCGGCCACGGCAACTCCGGCGGCCGGCCCGGCGACGAGCACGGCGACCAGGAACTCGCCGACGGCGCCGAACTCCTGCACCGGCTCGCCGCCGAGCCCTGGTGCGACGGCCGGATCGGACTGCTCGGCACCGGCGCGGCCGGGGCCACCGCCCTGCGGCTGGCCGCCCACGCCCCGGACGCCGTGCACGCCGTGGTCACCGCCTGCCCCGACGGCGGCCACCGCCTCGGCGGCGCCGCCCTCGCCGCCGACCTGCACACCCGCGCCACCGACCGGCTCGCCGACGCGGCCCTCCCGCCGGACCCGCAGTACGTCGGCGACGACTGGCGGGCGATGTGGCGCGAGCGGCTCGACGCCCTGGAGCCGGCCTTCCCCGCCCGGCTCGCCACCGGATGGGGCGCCCTGCCGGACACCGCCGCCGCCCCCACCCTCGCCGTCGCCGGCTGGGGCGACCCGTCCTGCACGGCGGTCCTGCGCCTGCTCGCCGCCGGGGCGGGCGGCGCCGCCGTCCGCGCCGTGCTCGGCCCCTGGCCGCACGGCCTGCCGGACGACATCCTGCCCGAGACCCTGCGCTGGTGGGACCACTGGCTCAAGGGCCTCGACAGCGGCGCCCTGCGGACCCCGGCCCTGCGCAGCTGGATCGGCACCCGCTGGACCGCCGACGACCCCTGGCCCTCGCCCGACGTCCGCGCCGTCCGCTACGGCCTCGACGGCCCGCTGCGCACCGCCGGCACCGCCTCCGACGACCGCCACGTCCACGTCCGCTCCCCCCAGCACACCGGCCTCAACGCCGGCGCGTACGTCCCGCTCGGCCGCCCCGCCGACCGGCCGCCGGACCAGCGGGAGGAGGACGGGCGCTCGGTCTGCTTCGACTCGCAGCCGCTGCCCGAACCGCTCGAACTCCTCGGCACCCCGTCGCTGCGGCTGCGCCTGCGGCCCTCGGCCGACGCCGGCCCGGTCGTCGCCCGCCTCTGCGACGTCGCCCCCGACGGCACCTCCACCCTGGTCACCCGGGGCGCCCTGCTCACCTCCCCGCCGACGCCGGACGTCACCGTCGAACTGGCCGCCGCCGGCCACACCGTCCCACCCGGCCACCGCCTCCGGCTCGCCCTCTCCTCCGGCTACTGGCCGTGGCTCTGGCCCGACCCCGAACCCGCCGGCTTCGGGCTCGACCCCTCCCACAGCACCCTCACCCTCCCCGTCCGCCACCTCGCCGCCGACGCCGGCGCCGCCCCCGTCGCCTTCGCGTCCCCCACCCTGCCGCTCCCGCCGCCGCTCCACGTCACCGAGCCGCTCACCGCCCGCCCCGAACGCCTCACCGTCCACGACATCGCCCGCCACGAGTGGCGCACCGAACTCTCCCCCGCCACCGACGGCACCCGCACCCACCCCGACGGCCTGGTCCGCGACGAGCACACGGTCACCGCCTACCGGATCCTCTCCGCCGCCCCCACCAGCGCCCAGGCCCGCAGCGACCGCACCGTCCGCCTGGAACGCCCCGCCATCGGCTGGGACATCACCCTCCAGACCCGCACCGAACTGCGCTGCACCCCCACCCACTTCCTGGCCCGCACCCGCCTGACCGCCCTCGAAGCCGGCGACGTCGTCTTCACCCGCGACTGGCAGCAGCAGATCCCCCGGGACGCGGTGTAAACCGACCACGGGGGCAGACATCCGAGCTACTGTGGATGTCATGACTGCGGCCTACGAAGAGGTGCCCTTCAGCGAGCTGCTCCACCGGCCCGCCGCCACCACCGGCAGACTCGACGCCATCCGGGCACTGAGACTGCGCCGACGTGACGCCGGGGACCTCGCCCTGATGCGCGTCGACCAGCTGGAGCAGGACGCCACCGTCGTCGACTTCACCGCACGCCTCCTGACCGGACTGGTGCGGACGGAGAACACCACCGCCCTGCGCGCGGCCCTCCCCGAGGCCCTGCCCTGGGTCACCTTCCTGCCGGACGCGGACGTGGACACCCTCCTCAACGAGCTGGTGGACGTCGCACGCGGCGCGGTCGCCCTGGACAATCTCGCCCCGATCGCCCTCCTGCTCACCCAGTGGCGCCACAGCGCGGAGGTCTACGCGGATCCCGCCCTGCACGCCCTCCTCACCCGCGAACCGGAGGGCGACCTCGGCCCCGTTCCCGCGCCGGGAGAGGCCGAGTGAGCCCCAAGCGTGGCGACCGGGCGGCACCGTCCCCCATCGACTGACCTCGCAACAATCAAAGCAATCCTTATGCCCTTACAGGCTCAGTCCAAAAGTGTTTATATATGCCCCATGAAGACACTGGGCCTGATCGGTGGCATGAGCTGGGAGTCCACCGCCGAGTACTACCGGGCGCTCAACCGGCTCACCCGTGAGCGGCTCGGCGGGCTGCACTCCGCCCGGCTGGTGCTCTACTCCGTCGACTTCGCCGACATCGAACGCCTTCAGACGCAGGGCCGCTGGGCGGAGGCCGGCGAAGTCCTCGCCGACGCGGCGCGCTCGCTGGAGGCGGCCGGCGCCGAGCTGCTGCTGATCTGCACCAACACCATGCACCGGGTGGCCGACCAGGTCGAGGCGGCCGTGTCCGTCCCGCTGCTCCACCTCGCCGACGCGACCGCCGACGCCGTCCGGGCCGCCGGGCTGCGCCGGGTCGGCCTGCTGGGGACGGCGTTCACCATGGAGCAGGACTTCTACCGGGGCCGACTGGAGGCGAACGGCCTCACCGTCCTCGTCCCCGACACGGACGGGCGCGCCCTCGTCCACCGGGTGATCTACGAGGAGCTCTGCCTGGGCGTCGTCCGTGCGGAGTCGCGCGCCGGGTACCGGCGTGTGATCGAGGAGCTGGTCGCCGCCGGCGCCGAGGGCGTGATCCTCGGCTGCACCGAGATCGAGCTGCTGGTCGGCGACGACGACAGCCCGGTGCCGCTCTTCCCGACCGCCCGCCTGCACGCCGAGGCCGCCGTCGAGGCGGCGCTCGCGGACGGCGGACGTTAGCCGGGGCCCGCGGCCCCCCAGGCCGGTCGGCGGCCGGGGGGCGCCCGGGGCGGGCCGCCCCCCGGGGGGCGAGGCCAAACCCATGTGGGGGGGCAGGGACATCACG
>NZ_JBHVWC010000087.1:5933-21010 GCF_042882445.1 Kitasatospora sp. NPDC058218
CCGCCCCGCCGCGCCGGCGGTGTGGGGGGGGCTGGGGGGCGGGGCATTTTCGCGGGGGCCGGCGCCGCGGCCCGGGGGGGGGGGGCGCGGGGCCCGAGGGTCAGGACCGCCAGGCGGGATCGGTGACGATCGCCTTGAGCTGGTCGAGGCTCAGCGCGGGCGTGCCGGGCCGGGCGGTGTAGCCGTTCTCGCCGTTCTGCTCGGAGATCGACACCTGCCGACCGTCCGGGAAGTACGCCGTGGCCACCCAGTGGAGGACCGGGTCGACGGCGGTCTTGCCGTTCCCGAACCGGTTGAGCACCACCAGCGTCCCGTCGGGCAGCAGCTCGTGGACCTCCAGCGGCGTCGGGAGGCCCTCCTCCACGGCCTTCCGCTCCGCCAGCCCCCGCGCACCGGGCGGCTCCACGAACACCGAGAGCAGGCTGCCGCGCTCCTCGAAGGCCACCAGCAGGTTGGCGCCCTCACCGCCCTGCACCACGGTGTGGGTGGCGCCCGGCGGAAGCAGCGGGGCCACTCGGGCGATCAACTCGGCTGCCGACGGGCCCTGTTCGGCGTTCGGCGACGCGGCGGGGCTCGGCGGCCTGGGCGGGTTGGCCCGCGCCGGGAGCGCGTCCAGGACCCGCTCCCAGGCCGGCGCGGTCACCAGTGCGCGCAGTTGCTCGGCGTCCAGCGGAGGATTCTCCCGGTTGGACGCGGACGGCTGGCCGTTGTGCTCGATGATCTGGACCCGGCGGCCGTCCGCCGCCGCCCAGGTCGCCCGCCACTCCCGGTGGTCCGCGCGGCTCCGGTCCCGGAGCTTGTCGATCACCACCGCGGACCCGTCGGGAGCTTTGGTGCGCTCGCAGGAGTCCTGCGGCATGCTGAACGGGTCCATGCAGACGGCGCCCGCGTCCGGCAGCAGCTCGGTGCGGTCGACGGTGAAGGAGATCCAGCTCTCCCCCTTGCCGTCGTCGAAGGCGAGCGTGCCGCCGGTCTCGTACGGGTCACCGGTGCCCCCGGGCACGCCGGGTGTCCCCGCGTACATCACCTTGACCGAGCCGGGCGGCAGCAGGCCGCTCACCAGCTGCACCACCTCCTCGGAGGACATGTGCACCGCCGGCTCCGCCGGCCCGGCCACGTCCGACCCTCCGGCGCCCACCACGAAGCCCCCGGTGACCAGGACCAGCAGCGCCAACCCGCCGGCCAGCAGTGCCCGCCGCCGGTTGCGCCACCGCCGGCCGCGCCGCTCGGCGCCGGCGGCGAGCAGGTACAGCGCCGGCTCCGGCGCCAGGGCGGCCGCACCGTGCAGCGCACGGGCGAAGTCGGCCCCGAGGGCGTCCGTGCGGCCGTCCTCGAACTCGTCGTCAACTGGCACGGCGAAGCACCGCCTTCTCGGTGGTGGGGTCGGGTTCGCCCGGCCCCGGGCGGACGGCGACGAAGTCGTCGCCGAGCGTGTCGCGCATCCGGGCCAGCGCCCGGCTGCTCCGGGAACGCACGGCCGTACTGCTCAGCCGCAGCGCGGCCGCCGTCTCCTCGACGCTGCGGTCCTCCCAGAACCGCAGCACCAGCACGGCCCGGTCCTGGGCCGGCAGCTCCCCCAGCGCCCGCAGCAGCGTCAACCGCAACGCCGGGTCCGGGTCGTCGACGGCGACCTCGGGGACGGCGTCCACGACCCGCTCGGAGCTGCTGCGCCGGCGCCGGTGCGAGAGGAAGGTGTTGACCAGCACGGTCTGGGCGTAGCCGCTCGGGTTGTCGAGCCGGGCTATCCGGCGCCACTTCACGAAGATCCGGCCGAGCGCCTCCTGGACGAGGTCCTCGGCCAGGTGCGCGTCGCCGCCGGTGAGCAGGAAGGCGGTGCGCAGCAGGTGCCGTCCCCGGGACGCGACGAAGTCCGGGAAATCGGGCGGCGCCGGCTTGGCCGCGGTGTCCGCGCTCGGTGTTTGGTCCATGCCCTTCTAACGCCGTTGACCCCCCGTCATGTGGCAGCCCTCGGTCAACGGTCTTCGACGGCCGCCCTGCGCCGGCCGTGGGCGGCGCTGCCGCCGGTCGGCGGGGCGGGCGGCTCCGGCACGGCGTTTTCCGGCAGGCGGAGTCGAAGGCCGCACGTGCACGATCACGGCGTTCGGGGTCGGCCGATTCAGCGGCGAACCAGCCGCATTCACCCCGCCGGAATATCCGCGGGTCGGCGGGAGGAATCGGCCGAAAGTCGGCCGGAACAGAACGACCACCCAGGTGGTACCACTCGGCCGCGGTGGCCGGAATTCTTCCTTTCGGGCCGTCGACAGGCCGTGGTACGAATGATCAGCACGTCCACGTACGCAGAGGTCGAGCCGCCATCGGGGCCCGGGAATCGGGGCCGGTGGCCGTCCTCTCTCCATCGCCGACGCCGGGGGGCCAAGGCCGGTACGCCGTGTTCCGGCCACGCTTTTCCGCGTCATGCGGGTGTTCCACAAACGGGGGGGACGAATCACCATGGGGGAATTCTCCGGATCGGGCCCGGCGGAAAAGCCGGCAGTTCCGCTGCCGTCGCCGCTCCTGCCGGCCACCGGCACCGACCGACCCACGCCGTTCGAGACGAACGCGTGGCGGAACCGACCCTCTGCCGCGCGTCCGCACGTCCTCGATCGCCAAAGGTAGGCACCATCATGTCTCTTTCGCGTCCCCGCGCCGCATGGCTGACCGCCCTGTTCGCCGCCACCGCCACCGGCGGGCTGCTGGCCGCGCCCACCCAGGCCGGCGCCGTCGTCGGCGACGCGGCGCCGAACGGCTCCTACGCGTTCACCGCCAAGATCGACATCGGCAACGGCAAGCGCGCCTGCACCGGGGCCCTGGTCGACCGGTTCTGGGTGATCACCGCTGCCAGTTGTTTCGCCGACAACCCGGAACAGCCGACCACCGTCCCCGCCGGGAAGCCGGCGCTGCCGACCACCGTCACCGTCGGCCGCACCGACCTGACGACGACCGCGGGCCAGGTCCGCGACGTGGTCGAGCTCGTCCCCCGCCCCGACCGCGACCTCGTCCTCGCCCGCCTGGTCAACCCGGTCACCGACGTCGCCCCGCTGGCCGTCTCCACCACCGTGCCCGCCCTCGGCGAGGAGCTCCAGGTGCCCGGCTACGGCCGCACCGGCACCGACTGGCTGCCCGACCAGTTGCACAGCGCCGCCTTCACCGTCGCCGCCGTCCAGCCGACCGGCCTCGACATCGCCCCCAAGGCCGGCACCGCCGCCGCCCTCTGCAAGGGCGACACCGGCAGCCCGGCGGTCCGTACCGTCAACGGCAAGGCGGAGCTGGCGGGCGTCACCAGCCGGTCCTGGCAGAACGGCTGCCTCGGCAGCACCGAGACCGCGCACAGCGGCGCCGTCGACGTCCGCGTCGACGACCTCGGCAGCTGGATCCAGCAGGTCCGCGCGACCGACTGGAAGACCCCGCTGGTCAACGCCAACAGCGGCAAGTGCCTGGAGATCGACAACTCGCAGCTGGTCAACGGCGCCCGCGCCCAGCAGTGGACCTGCTACGACATGCCCACCTCGCGCTGGACCTTCCACTGGGTCGGCGACAGCTGGGAGGTCGTCAACTCCAACAGCGGCAAGGCGCTGGAGATCGCGGACTCCCTGAAGACCGACGGCGCGCCCGCCCAGCAGTGGAGCTACGCCGGCATCGCCACCCAGAAGTGGGACCTGGTCAAGGGCGCGGCCGGCTACGCGCTGAAGAACCGCAACAGCGGCAAGGCGCTGGAGATCGACAACTCGCTGAAGACCGACGGCGCCCTCGCCCAGCAGTGGACCTACTACGGCATCCCGACCCAGGAGTGGGCCTTCTCCTACTGATGCCCTCCGGCGCCGTGTGACGCCTCCGGCCCCGGGGCCGCCCGGTTCCCGGCCGGGCGGCCTCGGCTACGGCCAACCCGTCGGCTTCTCCGTCATGGTGGCCCTGGCCTCGGCGATCGCGACGCAGGCCCGCTTCACCTCCGTGGTGACCCAGCCGTACGGCAGTGGCCCCTGCGCCCTGAGGGCGGCGGCCTGCCGCTGGAGCTCGCGGAGCGCGCCGCCCTGGGCGCTGGACAGGCCCATCTCCTGGTAGTCGCCGAGGTCGGTGCCGCCGTCGAGGGACGCCTGCAGCCAGGGCGTGATGCTCAGGATGCAGTCCGCCACGGGGCTCACCTCGGACGGGCCGGCCGAGGGTTGGCCGACCGAGGGCGGGCCGACCGCCGGTGGCGACGCCGTCGTGACGGCCGCTCCGCCGCACCCCGACACCGCCGCCACCACCACGACCAGACCGGCCACGAGCCTCATCCGCATGCCCGCAGTGTGGGCCCGGTCGGCCGGTCGCGCCAGAGGCCGGACCGGCTCGGGTCCGCCGCCGTAGACTCCCCCGGTGAGCGACGACCCCCTGAACGCCGCCGACGCGGAGGCGGCCGCGTGAAGCTCCCGCGGCTGGTTCAGAAGGTCACAACTGCGCTGCACACCGACGGGTTGATTCGAACCGAGACAGGGATGGGCAGCTTCGTCACGGGCCCGGCAAAGAAGCAGCCCCGCCCGGGCGAACCCGGGCGGGGCTTGATCACACCTTCCGGTAGTCCCGCCACGCGTGCGCGGCGGCAACCATCCGGGCCGTCCAGGGATCGGGGTCGTGCCCGCCGATCTCGTCCCAGACGTTGGCATTGGCGTTGGCGAACGCCGTGATCCCGTCGACGGGGGCGTACTGCCACGCGGGGACGCGCGAGGCCCAGTGTTCGGCCGATGCGGGTTCGTGCCCACCGGACCCGATCAGCCAGATCACCCAGTACCCGGCGTCCAGCCACGGGGCGCCCTTCGTAGCCCAGGCCCAATCAACGACGTAAGCCCGCTCACCCCTCACGAGAACGTTCGTGTTGTTCCAGTCGGTATGGAGCAGCGCGTCCCCGAGGAAGTAGGCCAGCTCCTTGGGGCGTTCCACATACCGTTCCAGGCGCTGCTCCGCCTGCCTCAGCTCGATTGGCGGGCACGGGATTCGCCCCAGGCGGTGAAGCACGTCAACGACCTTCGGCAGGTCGGACGACTCGGGCCGGTAGTCAGCGTGGTGGCCGTCAACCACTTCGAAGATCAGAAGGTCCCACCCGCTGGATTCGACGCGGGCGATCAGGGCGGGCGTGACCCCCCGGACGTAGGGGTTCACTTCCGCTTCACGCCGCTGAGTCCAGACACGGTGGTGGTCAGCCCGGAGTCCCTTCACGTAGTACTCGCCGGTCTGAGAGACGAGCCGGGTGGCGATCTCGCTGTTGTATCCCTCGCTCGCCGATTCGACCTTCAGGACAGGACCGGTGTGCGATTCGACCGCCGCTCGCACGGTGGCCGGCAGCTCCGCGTAGGGGATTCGGGTGGTGGTCACAGTTGTCCGTTCGCTCTGTCGTGACGGGCCCCGGACGGGCCCCCTGTCTGAACGCGGCAGACCCGTCCGGGGCACGGTCACGCTACTGGGTTACTGGTACGGGTTGTCGTCGCCGCAGCCCGGGACGGTGGCGACGCCGAAGGCGTCCATGTCGTCGATGAACGAGATCTCGTCGTCCTCCTCCGTACGGGTGGCGGTCATCTCGACCATGACAGCGGTCATGCTGCACTTCCCTTCTGTCCGTGCTGGCAGTAACTCCTGAGTGGTGCCTTCGCCTCCTGGTAACGCTGAGCAAGCGGCCGGCACACCGAGCACTTCTCGGAGAGCAAGCAGCCCGTGCAGCCACCGGTGCGAAGCATGAGCCGGTCAGCGATAGCGCCGAGCCGGGAGAGCCCGCGGGCTCCTTCGGTCATCAGGTTGATCTGTTCGTCCCTGCCGACCTTGCAGATACTTGCCAGGCCGTGCGGGTCGACATGCAGAAACGTGTGACCGGCGTTGCAGCCCTTGAAGGGTTCTCGGGTGGTCAGGTGTTCGACCGACTGGGAGGGCAACGACTCGGCGCCGCCGTCGATCGTCGGCGACATGTGGGCGTACTCCTTGTAGGGGAGCCCCAGTTCACCCGCCCAGTCCCGCATGCGCTGCTGCTCGTGTGCGCTGCGGGATGTGATGATCAACGACAGCTCCAGCGGAAGGCCCGCTTCGATGCCCGCCGTCAGCCCGTTGGAGAACCGCTTGAAACTCCCACGACGCCTGGTGAGCCCGTCGTAGGTCTCCGGAGTGGCCCCGTACACGGAGAGAGAGATCCTGTAAGGGCGTCGCGTTGTGAGCGCGTCCAGGATCTTGGCATTGCCGAGCCGGGACCCGTTCGACAGGATCTCGACCATCATGCCCAGCTCGTGAGCAAGTTCGTACGACGGGATGAACCCCGGGTCGATCAGCGGTTCCCCGCCAGTGAGCTGCAACCACAACACCCCGGCGTCGCGGAGTGTGTGGAGCATCCGTAACTTGTCTTTGTTGGCGAGACCGGCGAACTTCTTCTCTCCCAGGTAGCAGTGCTCACAGTCGTAGTCGCACCCCTTGTTGAGTTCCCAGCTTGCCCGACTGTGCCCGTACGGCGGCGCTTGCCGAATCAAGACGGCGTCGCTGATCTGTCGACTCGGGAGCGCTACACCCCACCGGCGATCAGCAGCGTCCACCAACCACGCCGGGCATGCACCACCGGTGGTGCTGCCGTGTTCCAGCTCTCGAAACTTAGACTCCGGAATCTTGATGCTCTGGAGCCTGTCGGGCCGCAGGACTACGTACCCGCCCACGAACGAGGCGGCAATCACGTCGTGCACGGTTCCTCCGGTGAGATCGTGACGCCCATCGGGGTGTCCAGCCGTCGAACATCTGGACCCGTTCCAGCCGACCAGCTCTCCACGGGGGTAGCCGGCTGGAACGGGAGTCTCACGCGCTCCGGATGGACCGATCCGGCATACGCACCCGTGTACTCGCCGACTCGTCCGGTCCGCCGGTCTCGTACCGCCTCCCGGGTTTGAGGTCGGTGGATACGTCGACTCCTCGTCGCTACGTGCGACATTGCCGCCCCCTCCGGAGCTTCGCACCGACAGCTCCTGAGCTTCCGTCAGTGAACTAGTCCAGCATGGAGAGTGGCCTAGTTCAGCCGCTACGGTTGCGAGTGAACTAGTCTGCTCTTGCGAGGATCGCCCACCAGATGGAAGCGAGCGAGCATGCCCACCAAGACACCGAAGACGTGGTCTGTGATCGCAGACCACTACCGCCAGCGGATTCTTTCGGGGGAGCTGGAGCCGGGCGCGAAGCTGCCTAGCAACAAGGAAATCGCCGGCCGTTGGAACGTTGCCGTGGCCACTGTCAGTCGAGCACTCCAACACCTTCAGGTGGAGGGCTACGTGCGCACGTCACCGCGTGGAACGTTTGTCGCAGATGACCCGCGTGTGAGTGCCAGCAGTCGGGATCGCCTTGCCCGCGTGCAGAGGGTGCAGTCCAGCCTCATGGATGGTGAGACCAGCCGCGTGACTGCCGCCGAGCTTGTAACCCCGCCGCTGTATGTCGCGGACCTGTTCGACCTGGAGCATGGCGCTCAGCTCGTGCGTCGCGAGTTCATCACAGGGCGCGGAAAGTCGCGCACTCTCTTTTCAGTGTCCTGGTACCCGGCACACTTCGCCGCGCTGGTGCCCGACTTGCTGAACACGGCCCCAGGACGCAATGACGGCATCACGGCACGGGTCCTCGAAGCCACAGGCCGAACCATCACATCGGCTCGTGACGACATGCACGCACGCACAGCGGACCAACGTGAGGCTGCGGCTCTGGCCGTGCCCGTCGGCAGCGCAATCCTGGCTCTCGTCCACCGTTGGTCCGACGACGAAGGGGTGATCGAGTACACGGAGTCCTGCCTGCCCGCGCGATTCACCATCGGCTACGAGTACACCCCGTAGACGCTGACGAAACGCAAAAGGACCCCAGCGGAAGCCCGCTGGGGTCTCTTGCACTTCAGGACCGCTTGCACCTCCTCTGCCCCAACTTCGACCCCCCCTTAAGAGGTGCCTTTCTCCGGGTGCCCTCAGCACCGAGTGGCCTACTTGGCAAGGCAGTTGAAGCTCTGGGGGCGCATGGGTCCGGCACCACACCCAGGGCGCGTATTTCGAGCTGGGGCCGGGATCGCTGGCGGGCAAGGCTGGGAACTTTCGGAGCGCCCTGCCCAGCCTCGCGCCAATGGAATCCTGCGATGGCTCCACACGGGTGACACGACGTCTGAGTACGAACATCTCGGGGCATCGTGGTCACGACACGCCCCGGCCCCCTTGGGCGTGAAACCGCCCGAACAAGGGAGCCTCATGCGCATTCGCAACACCGTGGTCGCCGCTACCGGCGCACTGCTGCTCGTACTGGCAGTGCCGACCTCCTCCACCGCCGCCACCGGTGACTTCCTGTACAAGGTCGGGTCCGGCACCCCCGCCGGCATCGCCGACCCGACGAGCGGCGAGTGCATCAACCTCCCGGGTACGACCGAGGAGGCACCCGGGTTCGCGCCGGACAACACCACCACCTCGAGTGTCAAAGCATTCCTGGACTTCGACTGTAACGGTGACACCTTCTACGTCATGGACCCAGGCAAGAAGCTCGGCGACGACACCAAGATCCGCTCGGTCGTCTTCGACTGACACGCCCAGCTGCCCCGGCGCGGACTTCTCAGAGCCCGTGCCGGGGCGTCGTGCTGTCGTACCGAAAACAGCGTCCAAACCACCACTTCACCACAACGGGTGCCCATGCCGCCGCTGTGAGGCAGTAGTGCCAGCAGGGCGCCCGGAGCGAGGGCCCGGGAAGGGCCGTAGGCAGTCGTTTGCGGGCATGGGAAAGCCCCGGCAGGCTCAGGGCCATGCCGGGGCTGTGAGGGATTGTTACGCAGCCTTGGCGGGCTCGTGGATGCGAAGGCGCGATCCCGGAACGCTCGGCTCGCCGCCCATCGGCGGCTCTGAGATCTCGTCCGCCGGGTCATGGTCGATCTCGACCGTGATCTCGAAGCCCGTCGGGTGGTTCACGCCTCCCTGCTTCACCATGCGCCTACGCGGGAACAGTCGCACCACCACACCATGCTCTGCCAGCATCTCGCGCCGAGCGACGTCGTCAGCGGCGTGCCACTCGTCGGCCACGGTGCGACCGGTTGGGACGCTGTACCAGACTGCGGGCCGTTCGGGTTGCTTCTTCAACTCCGCGATCTTGTCGGTGATCCGCTTGTACTCGCGCTGGAACCGGGCCGTGTCCTCCTCGGACTCGTACAGTCCGGCCTGCCGGTCGGCACGCCAGCTACAGCGGTGGGGACGACAACTGCGTCGAGCTCGCCATGCCCAGCGGCCCGGTCTCGTACGTTCGCGACTCCAAGGACCCCTCAGGCCCTCACCGCCGCAGCCCATGCCGCGTTCATCACCGCCACCGCCGCCGGCGAGTTCGACTTCGACCTGCTCTGACACGCCGCCCCGACAGAGACGGTCCGGCGCGCCCAGGCGCGCCGGACCAAAAAGCAGTGCCTCTGTCCTACCGGCCGAGGTAGCGCTCGACGGCCGCCGCGAGGGCCTGCGGGGACTCCTCCGGCGCGTAGTGGCCCGTGTTCTGGAGCACTTCGAGCTGAGCGTTGGGATACCACTGCATCCAGGTGGCCTGTTTGGCCTCCGGCCCCATGGCCGGGTCGTTCGCGCCGGCGATCAGCAGCACCGGGACCGGGTTGCCCTTGACCCGCTCATGGAAGTCCTCACGTGCCCAGGAGTTCAGATAGGCGCGGAAGGCCTTGGCGGAGGAGCGCTCCACCGAGCGGCTCACCATGGCGTCCAGCCAGGCGTCATCACGCTGCCCGCCGGAGGTGTTGTCGATGATCGCTCTACGGTTGGCAGGATTGTCCGCAGCTCCGGCGAACAGCTCCCAGGTCTCCTTGTCCAGCGGGAAGCCGGACGCCGGCACCGCCGAGATGCCGATGATCGAGCTGACGCGCGACGGGGCGTCCAGCAGCATCAGTTGGGCCGCTTTGCCGCCCATGGAGTGGCCGATGACCGAGAAGGTCGGCCAGCCCAGGTGGTCGGCCACGGCGAGGGCATCCTCGGCGACCTCTTCCATGGTGAAAGCGCCGTCGGTCGCCGTCGCCTCGCCGTACCCACGGCAGTCCAGGAACGCGTAGCTGAACCTGTCCCCGTCGAGGTGCTCGCGCATCAGGTCGTAGCTCGACCGGTCGCCGAACCAGTGGTGCAGCAGGAGGACTCGTTCGGATCCGCTGCCCTGTACGTCGTGCGGAATGACCTGGCCTGTCACAACGTCCCCTGATGCCGAGATGGTTGCTCGATTCGGAGGCGGGAGGCCACCGACGGCGTCGAGTCTCGCGATCTCCGCCAGGACAGGTCAACGCGCCACGCACGCCGACCGGCGAAGGTTGGGGCATCAGGTGGACACGGCGAGGATCTTCGCCTGTCACCGACGCAGAACAGCCGGCCGCCCGGAGGGGTTCCGGGCGGCCGGCCGATCGACTACCGCTGCCTCAGCCGGTCTGCACCGAGGTGTCGTCGATCACGAAGCTGGTCTGCAGCGAGGCGTCCTCGGTGCCCGCGAACTTCACGGTGACCGACTGGCCCGCGTAGGACGAGAGGTCGAACGTCCGCAGCTGGTAGCCGGCCGCCGCGTCCGCGTTGGAGTAGGTCTTCAGCGCGGTGCCGTTCGCCGTCAGGGCCAGCTTGTCGTACACCGTGGAGCCGGACTCCGCCGTGTCCACGTGCAGGTAGAAGCTCAGCGTCGCCTTGCAGCCGGCCGGGATGGCCACCGTCTGCGAGAGGTTGTCCGAGTGGGTGGAGCCGTAGCCGTTCAGCCAGGACTTCCACGAACCGCCGTGCGCGGCCTGCGAGGCGCTGTTGTCGACGACCCCGCTGGAGGCGGTCCACGGCGCCGCGCTGCCGGTCTCGAAGCCCGCGTTGCCGAGCAGCTGCGCCGGGGTGCAGGTGCCGCCACCGCCGCCGGAGACCGTCCAGCTGAAGCTCGCGGTGCCGGTCTTGTTGGCCGCGTCCTTCGCGGTCACGGTGACGTTGTAGGTGCCGGCGGTGGTCGCGGTGCCGGTGATCTTGCCGGTGGAGCCGATCGACAGCCCGGCGGGCAGGCCGGTGGCCGAGTAGGTCAGCGGGGCGGTGCCACCGGAGGCCGAGATCTGCAGGCTCACCGCGCCGTTCAGCGCCGTGGTCTGGTTGCCCGGGTTGGTCACCGACACGCTGGTGCCACCGGCCGGCTTGGTGAGCAGGCAGCCGCTGACGTTGAGGTCGATGGCCCGTCCGGTGCCGAGGCAGGTGGTGAACCAGTACGTCTCCTCCCCGTAGCTCTGGCCCTTGGTGGCCTTGGTGGTGCCGTCGGCCGCCACCTCGCACGGGTTGTTGAGGGTGCACATCGCGCCGTCGTCGTTGCCGGTGTTGTTGATGCCGACGATCTTCTTGGTGGCGGCGTCGACGATCGGCGAACCGGAGGTGCCGTGCGTGGTGTTGCAGCCGGCGCTGTAGCGCAGCGAGTCGTGCCAGGTCCACTCGTCCTCGCGCAGGGTGTCGACGAACCCGTTGATCGAGCAGTTCCACACCTGCTTCCAGTACGACGAGGGTATGTACATCGCCGAGCCGTCGACCGGGTGCGTGTCACTGATCGTCAGCGCCGTCGCGCTGTACTTCGACGTGATGGACGCGAAGGTGTCGGTCAGCTGGTACAGGGCGACGTCGGTGCCGGTCATGGTCGCGTAGAGCACCTTGTCCGCCTGGACGGTGCCGAGCGAGGATCCGGCGGCGTTGAGCAGCGTGCCGCTGCGGCTGACGCTCTGGTTCTGGACGACCTGTCCGGCCGACGGCATGGTCGGCAGGCAGTGGCCGTTGGTGAGCATCAGGGCCCGGTCGGTGTCGACCGACGAGGGGTAGCGCACCAGCGAGGCGGAGCAGTTGCTCAGCGCGATGGTGGACGTGAGGTCGCCGGCCTGGACCGCCTGGGCGGGGGAGGCGGCGAGGGTCAGCCCACCTGCGACGACGGCGCTTGCGCCGGCGATGGCGGCAAGTCTCTTGAACATGCTTCTCCTTGTGGGGGATTGCGGGGCGTACGACCGGTCGCGGACGCCCGCGCCGCACGAAAGTGCCATGCCCACTTCAACAAGGTCAACCATGCCGACAGAACTCGCGTCGCCGATTCCGCGCCGACTCCTCTCCCCCGCCGCCGTGTTCACCGCGGCCGCGGCCCATCACCCGAGGTCGTGGCCCCGCACCGCACACCGTCACCCGCTCCCCGGCCGGCGGGAGACCTGCGCCACACCGTCGCGCCACGGCCCGCGGAACGGGCCCGTCGGCACCCGGTTCGCCACGGGGACGACCCGGGAGAAACCGGCCGATGACGGTGCACCAGCCCGCGGTCGAGCCCGGCCGACGGTGCGTCACTTTGCCGCGCCATCAACTCTTGACCGCCATGTACTTTGCAATGCAAAGTACATGAGGCGCCGGGTGGCGCCCGCCGTCCCGCCAGCGGCACGGCGCGACACACAGGGGGACGATCATGGGAACGCTCGCACCGAACGCCGCCGCACCCGGGAGCCCGGCAGGGCCCGCGGAGCTGCTGGCCGGCGCGGAGGGTTTGCGCACCCGGGTGCGCACCCGCCTGGGAGGATCCGGGGTACCACTGCTGGGCTTCGGCCTGCTCGCGCTGGCGGCCGTGCCGTTCGCCCGGCAGGCGTTCAACTTCGGCGCCCACGGACGCAGCGTCGCCTCCTACCCGGTCTTCGCCTACACCGAGTTGACCGGTTCCTGCGTGTCGCACGCACCGGACGCGGCCTGCCTGGCGGGCGAGTTCGACGGGGCCGTGCTCCGCTTCGTGGCGTGGGGGGTGTGGTTCGCCTGCTCCCGCTGGCCTGGCTCGCCCTGGCCGCCTGGTACCGGCGGCGAGGCGAGGCGCGGGGGATCGTGCCCCGCCGCGGCGCCTGGCTCGGCGCCGGCCTCGGCGCGGCGGTCCTGGTGACCGCCGTCCTGCTCGCCCTGTTCCTCGCCCGGACGCAGGCCGCCGCGCTCGACGTCCTGGCGAACGCCTACGCCTCGCCCTGGTACGTGGTCGGCATCGGGCTGCTGGTGCTCGGCCTGGTCGAACGCAGCTGGACCGTCGTGGGCGCCGCCCTCTCCCACATCGCGCTGCTCACCGCCTACCTCGGGGCCTCCTGGGGCAGCGGCTGGAACCCGTGGATGGCGGCGGACGGCTCCGGCTGGGCCGACGGCCCGCAGCTGAAGGCGTTCCTGCTCGCGGCGATCCTGCTGGGGACCGGGCTGGCGCAGTGGACGAGCGCCCGCCGCCGGGTCGTCGCCGGCACCTCGGCGTCCAGTACGGTCGCCTGATGAGCACGGCAGAGGCGCCCGGGGAGCCGGACGGCGGCGCACCGGACGAGAGCGACGGGCCGCACCCGACGCAGGACCTGGACGACACCGTCCACCAGCGGGTGCGGCTGGGGGTCCTGACCGTCGCCCGCGAGGCCGACCGCGTCGAGTTCGGCTTCCTGAAGAGCCAGCTCGCGGTCACCGACGGCAACCTGTCCCGCCATCTGAAGGTCCTGGAGGAGTCCGGCCTGATCGCCGTCGCCAAGGGCTACGCGGGCCGCCGCCCGCGGACCTGGATCAGCCTGACCCCCCGAGGGGGCCGGGCCCTGGACCAGGAGCTGCGGGCCCTGCGCGAGCTCGTCCGGCGGCTGGACTCCCACCGGCCGCCGACGGAGCCGTCGACGGCGTGACGGGCGCGGGTCGCGCGAAGGGCGGCGAAGGCGCGGGCGGGCGGGCGGGCGGGCGGCGATCGTCGGCCCGCCCGCCCCGCCTGCTCCCCTCACTCTCCCTTGAGCTGCTGCACCAGGCCGAGCCGGTCGATGACGGCGTGCCGCTCGCTGATGCGGTCGCCGACAAACCGGAACAGGGCGAACGCCTCCGTGCTGACCCGCTTCCCGGTGGCCGGGATGCCCATCAGCGGGCCGGAGTGAGTGGCGGTCATCCGCCAGCGCACGACGACATCCTCGCCCTCGGCCAGCAGGTCAAGGATCTCGAACGACGGGTCGGCGTGGGTGGCGTGCACCGCGGCGATGGCGTCCTTGAAGCCCTGCGGACCGCGCACGTTCTGGTGCTGGCCCTCCGTGGTGACGAAGTCGGCGGTGAACAGCTCGTCGGCGACAGCCAGGTCGCCGGCCTCAAGCGCCTTGTAGAGGCGGCGGATCGCATTCTTGCGGTACTCGACGGTGGTCATCCGGGTTCCCTCCCGAGGTGGATTACTGAGTGATCCGTCAGTAAGTTAACCTCTTCCTGAGCGATTACTCAAGAAGTTATGGAGAACGGAGCCGGACGTGGCCCAGGCACGACGCGGTCGACCCTCGACCGGAGTACGGGAGGCGGTGCTCAAAGCCACCGAGGAGGTACTCGGGGACGCGGGCCTGGCCCTGTCCACCAAAGAGATCGCGCGCCGGGCGGGCGTCGCGGAGTCGAGCATCTTCTACCACTTCGGCGACCGGCTCGGCCTGCTCCAAGCCGTCATCGCGCTGCACCTGCCGGCCTTCGCGGACGCCACCGCCGTCCTCGGCGAAGGCGACCTCCCCGCCAACAACGACCCCACGGCCGCCCCTGACACACACGCCCCCGCCGAGCACGACCCCACGGCCGACCTCACCGCCCTGCTTCGCGGCCTCGAACGGTTCTACCGCGGGATCATGCCGATCCTCGGCGCCCTCCAGTCCGACGCCCAGCTCAGAGCGCTGCTCGCCGAGCGCGGCGGCGAGATCGGCCCCCACCTCGCCCTCGGGGCGGTGGCCGACGCCCTGCGCGCCCGCCAGAGCGCCGGCCGCCTCCCCGCCGCGCTCGACCCGACCGCGGCCGCGCTCGTCCTGGTCGGCGCGGCCTACCAGCGCGCGCTCCACGGCCACCTCCTGGGCGAGGCCGCCGACCGCCTCCTCCCCCCGGTGGAGACGGTCGCCCGCACCCTCGCCCCGGCCTTCGCCCAGGACCTCGCCCCGGACGGCACCGTCGGGTGAACCGTCAGGCGTCCCGGACCTTGACGCCCGCTCGGAACCACTGCGCCGGGGCCTCCGGCCGCACGGCGAAGCGGCCCCCGGCCGCTAGGCCCGCGGGCGCCGCGAGGCCCCGGGGGGGCCCCCCCCCCCCCCGCAAAGGGTGGGGGGATCTGTGTGCCTGAACCGG
>NZ_JBHVWC010000087.1:21020-37160 GCF_042882445.1 Kitasatospora sp. NPDC058218
GGCGGCCACCGCCGGGTTACCCCTCCGCCGACCCGCACCTGGCCCCCCCCTCGCACCCACCCCCCCGGGCCCCCCGCCCCCCCGGCCACGCGCCCCGGGTCGCACCCCCGGGCGGCGCCGCAAGGCCCCGTGCGGGCCCGACCCCGCCAGCCCTACGGCTGCGGGAAGGTGTCCTCGTCCACGTCGCTGGTCTTGGCGTTGCCGCCGACCGCCGGCTGGAGGGTGATGGACCACGACGTGTAGGTGCGGCCGGTCTCGAAGGCCATGCTGTCGTCGAACTTGCTGAAGTCGCAGTTCTGGGTGAACGCCTTCAGGGTCGGGTCCCAGTCGACGCCGCCGGCGAAGAAGACGTCGTAGGTGCCGTCCTCGACGCCCTCGATGGACGCCTTCTTCCCCTTGCCGACGTAGACCGAGTGGATCGACTTGCCGTTCTGGGCGAGCGAGACCACCGCGTCGGCGCTGCCGCCGTTGTCGACGTTGAGGACGCCCTCGCCCTTGAGGCGGCCCGAGCGGACCATGGTGCCGCTGTCCAGGGACCGGGTCTGGAGGGCCGGCGCCTGCGGCACGTTGAAGGTGGTGGGGTAGCCGGCGGCGGTCATCTGGGCGAGGGCGGCGGGCAGCGCCTTGAGGCCCTCGGACAGGCCCACCTCGGCGAAGGCCGAGGTGGTGGCGCAGACGTTCTTCGCCTTGATGTCGCTGCGGACCTTGGTGAGGTCGGTGGAGAGCTGGCCGAGCGCGGTCACCAGCTGGCGCCGCGCGGTCGTGACGGTCGCCGGCTCGCCCGCGAGACCGAGGCCGCTGCCCGCCGAGTTCGCGGCGGTGGCCGCCTCCTGGAGGACGGTGGAGAAGGCGTCCAGGCCGGCGGAGGCGTTGAGCTTGGCGAGCGCGGCGTTGACCGGGTCGATGTAGCTCACCAGCACCGGGCCGTACGGCGGCTTGGTCGGCGTCGGGGTCGGCGTGGGCGTGGGCGTGGGCGTCGGGCTCGGGCTGGCGCTCGCGGAGGCCGGCTCGCTCTTGCCCGGCCCCATCCCGAAGGCGTCCGCTCCCCCCGACCCCCCACTTGAGCACGCTGCCAGCAGCAGCGTTGCGCCGGCCGCCAGGCCGACCTTGGTGAAGGACTTCATGCCGCTCCCCCGGTGATCTCTCATGCACGCTCCGTGCAATCCCCGCCGACATGATCCCGAGCGGATGGGACGCGGTCAACAGGGCGTACAAGAGGCGCATTGAGGCGTAGAGGGGGCGCACATGGGGGCGCACGGAGCGCCGGGTCCGGTCAACTACGATCAGGCACGTGCTCAGGCTTACGGGACTCCCCCTCCAGATCATCGCCTCCCTCCTCGCGATCGGCGTCTTCGCCGCCACGATGTGGCTCTGGCCGAGATTCGGCGGGCGGAGCTGGCAGGCCTGGCTCGGGCGGGTCGGCGCCTTCCTCGCCACCCAGATCTCGGTGCTGGTCGCGATGGGGCTGATCGCCAACGGCTACTTCGGCTTCTACAGCTCCTGGACCGATCTCCTGGGCACCAACGGCGGGCCGGGCACGGTGGTCGACCACCAGCCGAACGCCGCCGTCGCCATCACCGGCGAGCAGAAGTTCTACGCACCGCAGGGCTCCAACCCGGAGCGGGTCGGCCTGATCCACGACGTCTCGGTCAAAGGAGCGGGCAGCGGGCTGAGCACCGACGGGTTCGTCTACCTGCCGCCGCAGTACTTCCAGCCGGAGTTCGCGCAGCGGAAGTTCCCGATGGCGCTGGTGCTGGCCGGCTACCCCGGCACCCCGGAGAAGCTGATCTCGCTGATGCAGTACCCGGCCTCCGCCCTGGAGGCGATCGACCAGAAGAAGCTCCCGCCGACCATCCTGGTGATGATGCGTCCGACCCTCGTCAACAACCGGGACACCGAGTGCGTGGACGTCCCGAACGGCCCGCAGGTGGAGACCTTCTTCACCAGCGACCTGCCCAAGGCGCTCGGCACCACCTACCGGATCGGCACCGACCCGACCAACCGGGCCGTGATCGGCAACTCCACCGGCGGCTACTGCGCGCTGAAGTTCGCGCTGCGCAAGCCGGACGCCTACCGGGCCGCCGTCTCCCTCTCCGGCTACTACACCGCGCCGATCGACGAGACCACCGGCGACCTCTTCGGCGGCAACGGCCAGTTGAAGCAGGAGAACGACCTGCTGTGGCGGCTGCGGAACCAGCCGGCCGCACCCGTCTCGCTGCTGCTGGCCACCGCGCACGACGAGAACAACTACGACGCCACCCAGGACATGGTGAAGGCCTTCAAGGCGCCGACCAAGCTCTCCACCATCACCCTGGACACCGGCGGGCACAACTTCCACACCTGGACGCGGGAGATCCCGCCGGCACTGGAGTGGCTGGGCAAGCACCTGACGATGCCCCAGGCGGCCTGACGCACGCCCGGACCCCGCCCCCGGCGCAGCCGCCGGGGGCGCCCGCGCTCGGCCGTCCGCGTGGTTTCCACGGTCTCCCCGAGGATTAGAGACGGCTCACAGCCCGGTCTCACGGTCCTCTCAGCCGAGCGCCCGAGCGTAGCGCCCATGACCACGACCAGCTTCTCCCCGCCGGCCGGCGAACCGTGGCCCGAGGCCGCGAACTTCCCGCCGCCGGAGGTGCCGCAGCCGGCCCCCGACGCACCCCGCCCCGGACCGGCGGCGGCCCCCGCGGCGGCCGGAGCGCTCTTCCCGCCGTGCCCGCCACCCGCCGCCGGCCACAAGGGCCCGGCCTCCTGGGCCGGTCGGCTACGCACCCTGCCGGCCCGTTCCTGGCGCGGCCGCGCCGACGACCCGCGGTGGGTGCGGCCCGCGCTGCTGGCCCTGCTGGCCGCCACCGCCGTCCTCTACCTCTGGGGCCTGAGCGCCTCGGGTTGGGCCAACTCCTTCTACTCGGCGGCGGCCCAGGCCGGCAGCCAGAGCTGGAAGGCCCTCTTCTACGGCTCCTCGGACGCCGGGAACTTCATCACCGTCGACAAGCCGCCGCTCGCGCTCTGGCCGATGGCGCTCTCCGCCCGTCTCTTCGGCCTCTCCTCCTGGTCGGTGCTGGCCCCGCAGGCGCTGATGGCGGTCGCCACCGTGGCGACCCTGTACGCGACGGTGCGCCGGCGCTTCTCCCCGCTCGGCGCGCTGCTGGCCGGCGGCGCGCTGGCGCTGACCCCGGTGGCGGCGCTGATGTTCCGCTTCAACAATCCGGACGCGCTGCTGGTGCTGCTGCTCACGCTGGCCGCGTACGGCCTGCTGCGGGCCACCGAGGCGGCGGGCACCCGGTGGCTGGTGTTCACCGGGGTGATGTTCGGGCTGGCCTTCCTCACCAAGACGCTCCAGGCCTTCCTCGTGCTCCCGGCCTTCGCGCTGATCTACCTGGTGGTCGCGCCCACCGGCCTCTGGCGGCGGGTGCGGCAACTGCTGGGCGCCGGGCTGGCCATGGTGGTCGCGGGCGGCTGGTGGGTGGCGGTGGTCGAGCTGGTGCCGGCCTCGGCCCGGCCGTACATCGGCGGCTCGCAGGACAACAGCTTCCTCTCGCTCACCTTCGGCTACAACGGCCTCGGCCGACTCAACGGCAACGAGACCGGCAGTGTCGGCGGCGGTGGTCCCCGGCTCATCGGCGGGGCCGAGGCCCCGCCCGGCGGCGGCCGCGCGATGGGCGGCGGCTGGGGCGAGACCGGCATCACCCGGCTGTTCGACGGCGACATCGGCGGGCAGATCGCCTGGCTGATGCCCGCCGCGCTGATCCTGTTGCTGCTGGGCCTCTGGGCGACCCGTCGTCACGCCCGCACGGACACCGCCCGCGCGGCCTTCCTGGTCTGGGGCGGCTGGCTCGTCTGCACCGCGCTGACCTTCAGCTTCATGTCCGGCATCTTCCACCAGTACTACACGGTGGCGCTGGCCCCGGCGGTCGCGGCCCTGGTCGGGATGGGCGTCGACGGGCTCTGGCGGGCCCGGCAGCGGCTGCCGTACGCGGCGGTGCTGGGCGCCACCCTGGCGGTGACGGCGGTCTGGGCGTACGTGCTGCTCGGGCGCAGCGCGGAGTTCCTGCCGTGGCTGCGCTGGGCGGTCCTGGTCGGCGGGCTCGCGGCCGGGGCGGCACTGCTGCTGGCCGGGCGGCTGGCGGCACGGCTCGCCACGACCGTCGGGCTGGTGGGCCTGGCGGCGGCGCTGGGCGGTCCGGCGGCGTACGCGGTCGACACCGTGAACACTCCGCACACCGGCTCGATCGTGACGGCCGGTCCGGCGGTCGCGGGCGGGCGGGGCATGGGCCCGGGCGGGATGCCGCCGGGCGGCGACGGCCGGCTCTTCATCAACGGGCAGCAGGTCTACCCCGGTCAGGGCGGCGTTCCGGGGCAGCTGCCCGGCGGCGTTCCCGGAGGCGCCCCGGGCGGCGGCGGGACGGGCTCGGACGGCAACGGCCGGCCCGGCACGGACGGCACCGGCGGGCGCAACGGGCGCGGCGGATTCGGCGGGACCGGCGGTGGGGCCCCCGGCGGCATGGGCGGGCTGCTGAACGGCGCCGCGGTGAGCGACGAGGCCGCCGCCGCGCTGAAGCAGGACGCCGACCGCTACACCTGGGCCGCCGCGACCAGCGGCTCGCAGAACGCCGCGAGCTACCAACTCGCCTCCGGCGTCCCGGTGATGGCCCTCGGCGGCTTCAACGGCAGCGACCCGTCGCTCAGCCTGGACGCCTTCGAGCAGTACGTCCGGGAGGGCAAGGTGCACTGGTTCATCAGCGGCGGCTCGCGCCGGGTGATCGGTGTCGGCACCGATGCGGGTGCGGGTGCCACCGCGAGCGCGGTCGGTGGTGCGGCTGCCGACGGCGGGGCCCAGGAGTCGCAGACCGCCCGGATCGAGGCCTGGGTGGAGAGCCACTTCACCGCGAAGACGGTGGGCGGCGCCACCTTCTACGACCTGACGCAGACGCCGAGTTCCTGAGCCGGCGAAAGGCAGCACGCGACACGAAGGGGACGCACCGCTCGCCGGCAGTGCGTCCCCTTCGCGGTGCCGATCAGTCGGTCGGGCAGCGCGTCCCGGCGGCCGGCACGGTGCCCTCGGTCAGGAAGGTGTCGACCGAGGTGCGGACGCACGCGCTCCAGCCGTAGCCGGTGTGGCCCTCGCCCTCACGGGTGAGCAGCACGGCCTTGCCGAGCTGGGTGGTGAGCTTCTCGGCCGAGGCGTAGGGCGTCGCCGGGTCGCCGGTCGAGCCGACCACGACGATGGTCGCCTCGCTCTTCGACGTGACCGGGTGCGGCTGCTCGGCGGAACGGAACGGCCAGGCCCGGCAGTCGGGGTCGAACAGCGCCAGGCTCGGCTCGTGCCGGCTGATCAGCGGTGCCTTGGCCGCCATCTCGGCGTACGCGGCCTGCAGCGCCTCACCGGTCGGGGCGCCGGTGGCGCCGTCGGCGCAGTGGATGGCGGTGTAGGCGTCGGCGGAGGCGCCGTAGTGGCCGTCCTTGTCACGGTGGTTGTAGCCGTCGGCGCGCGCGAGCAGGTAGTCGCCCTTGCCGCGGACCATGGCCCAGCCGAGGTCGTTGCGCAGGGAGTCCCAGGCCTTCTCGTCGCCGTAGAGGCCGTCGATCACGCCGGTCCAGGCCGCGGTGGCGGTGAGGGTGCGCCCGCCCGTGGTGGTGAGGGGCTTCTGCTTGAGCCCGTCGAGGAAGTCGGCGAGCTTGTCGGCGGCCTTGGCGGGGTCCTTGCCGAGCGGGCACTGGTCCTGCTTGGCGCAGTACGCGGCGAAGGCCCGGAGCGAGCGCTCGAAGCCCGCGTACTGCTCGATGTTGTGCTGGACGAGCGGCGCGGACGGGTCGACCGCGCCGTCCAGCACCAGCCGACCGACCCGGTCGGGGAACTCCTCGGCGTAGAGGGTGCCGAGGTAGGTGCCGTAGGACATGCCGAAGTAGTTGAGCTTCTGGTCGCCCAGGACGGCCCGCAGGACGTCCATGTCGCGGGCGGTGTTGCGGGTGCCGATGAACGGCAGCACCTTGCCGAACTTGGCCTGGCAGGCGTCGGCGAGCACCTTGCCGTGGTCGGCTCCCGGGGTGTCCGTGGTGGCCCACTCGTCGCGGGCCTTGTCGTCCAGGCAGTTCAGCGGGGTGGTGAGGCCGACGCCGCGCGGGTCGAAGCCGATCGTGTCGAAGCGGTCGTGGAGCGGGCCGTCGAACTGCGCGGGGGCGCGCTTGACCATGCTGACGCCGGAGCCGCCGGGCCCGCCGGGGTTGACCAGCAGCGAGCCGACCCGCTGGTCCTGCTTGGCGGCGGGAACGCGGACGACGGCGACGTCCATGGCGTCACCGGCCGGACTGGCGTAGTCCAGCGGGACCTTGAGCGTGCCGCACTGGACCACGGACTCGTCGACCTTGTCGGTCTTCGGGTCGTCGGCGCAGGGCGCCCAGGCGATCTGCTGGCCGTAGAACGGCTTGAGGGCCGGGTCCGCCGCGCCGGTCGGCTTGGGCGTCGGGGTCGGCGGGGTGGTCGGGGTGGTCGGGGTCGGCGTGGCGGAGGTGGCGACCGGGGACGGTGCGCCGGAGGCCGCGTCGGTGGATCCGGCCGAACTGGTGCAGCCGGCCAGGAGGGCGGCGGCGACGACGGCGGGCAGGGCGCGCCGTGAGAACCGGGTGATCGTGAGGTACACCGCACACGAATATCACCCGGTCATCACACTGGTCACCTCGTTATCGACGCCAGGAACAGCGAATGCGGACAAAGGATGGCGGAACGTTTCCTCAGCCGTCGCACTGCTGGAGCATGGCCTTCTTGTCCGCCGCCGTGACGGGCAGTTGGTACTTCAGCGAGACCTGGGCGAAGCGCACCGCGTACGAGCAGCGGACGGCGGTGTTGGCCGGCAGCCAGGTGGCCGGACCGGAGTCGCCCTTGGAGGCGTTCTGCGAGCCGTCCGCCGGGACGAGGTTGAGCGGATCGTTGGCGATCTGCACGCGCTTGGCCTTGTCCCACTTCGACGCGCCCATCTGCCAGTCGTAGGAGAGCGGCATCACGTGGTCGATCTGGATCTTGGAGGCCTGCTGCTTGCTCCACCGGACGGTCTTCCCGGTGTACGGGTCGTCGATGGTCATCGCGGTGACCGTGCAGCTCGACCCGGCCTTGCGCTCGACCGAACGGCCGTCCCGGGCGAGCAGGTCGTTACGCGTGTCGCAGTTGTTGTGGCCGCCCGGGACGCCGTCCACGTTGTCCGTCCAGGCCGGGCCGAACTCGTTGCGGTCGTAGCCGTCCTTGGGGCCGGCGGCGGCGGTGGCGACCCCGGCGATGAGGTCCCGGCCGGCCTTCCGGTCCTCGGGCGAGGTCAGCGGCGCGAGGCCGGACCTGGTGCCGTCGGGGTTCTGCAGCGGGCTGGTGCCGGCGGCGGCCGGCCCGGCGGGGTCGGCGGCCGGCTGCTCGACGCCCCCGGAACAACCGGCCAGCGCCAGGGCGGATATCAGGAGGACGGTGGCGGCGGACAGGGCGGTGCGGCGGGCGGGCACGGAGGACTCCGGGGCTGGGGGGAGGCTGACGGCGACCCAGCAGACCAGCCGCCCCACGCACCGTCAAGGCGGCGCAGCGCGGAGCCTTCGAGCATGTCGAAGCTCACACCCGGGCGCCCGCCCGCCGCCCGTCACCGCCCCCACCCGCCACCTCTCACCCGTCACCCGTCACCGTCGCAGCGCGTGGGCCGTCTCCGCCAGGACGGCGTCCAGCGGGGTCGCCGCGACGCCCAGCACCTGCTCCGTCCGGGCCGAGTCGAGCAGCAGCGGGCGGTAGCGCAGGTGGTTCGTCTCGATCATCGCGGCCAGGAACTCGTCGCTCCCGCCCAGCCGGGCCAGCTCCTCCTCCGACACCGCGGACAGCTGCGGCCCGGGCACGCCCGCCGCCCGCGCCAACCCCCCGGCCAGCGTGCGGGCGGACGCCTCGCTGGTGCTGGGCACGTGCCAGGCCCGGCCCCAGGCGGCCTCGTTGCGACCGGCGGCGACCAGGGTGGCGGCCACGTCGCCGAGGTAGCTCCAGCTGTGCGGCGCGTCCAGGTCGGCGGGGTAGGAGGCCGGTTCGCCGGCCACCACGGCGGGTGCGGCCGTGAACTGGAAGAGTGAACCGGCGCCCGCCCCCAGGAAGTCGCTGGCCCGGACTTCGGTGGCGCGGATCCGGCCGGCCCGGTGCGCGGCCAGCGCATCGGCCCACAGACGCGCCCGCAGCACGCCCTTGGGGCCGGTCGGGGCCGCCGGCCGGTCCTCCTCGATGCGGCCGTCCACCGGGCCGTAGCCGTAGACGTTGCCCAGCAGGACGTAGCCCGCGCCGGTGCGCTCGGCGGTGGTGAGCAGTGCGGCCGCGAGCGGCGGGAACTCCTCCAGCCAACGGAGGTACGGCGGCGCGGCGCAGTTGACCAGGATGGCCGCGCCCTCGGTGAGCGCGGTGAGCCGGTCGGCGTCGGTGGCGTCGGCGGCGATCCGCTCGATGCCGGGGTGCTCGGGGCCGGTGCCGCGCCGGGTGACCAGGCGGACGGCCTCGCCCGAGTCGGCGAGCCGGCGAGCGGTCGCGGTACCGGTGGAGCCGGCGCCGACGACGACGTGGAAGTCCATGAGATGCTCCGGAGTTGCCAGGGGTGGTGTCGCGGCGTCAGGGGCGCGCCGCCGTGATCCACTCTGCGGCCGGGCCGGGTGGGGGAACAGGGACCCGGCTGCCAAGCTTCCGGAGGTTCTGGCCATGCCGTCACCGTCGTCGTCACGGGTGTCGTCCTCGTCGCCGCCACCGACGGCACCGGCCGCGCACCCGCCGCCGGTGCCGTCGCCCCTGCCGCCACCGGACGGGCGGCGGCAGGGGGCGCACCGGATCGCGGTGGTCGCCGTGCCACCGGTGACCGCCTTCGACCTCTCCATCCCCGAACTCGTCTTCGGCGCCGCCGAACTGGACGGCCGGCCCGCCTACGAGGTGCGGATCTGCACCCCCGACCCCGGCCCGGTGGCGTCCACCGGCAGCCTCCAGGTGGTGGTCCCGCACGGCCTGGACGCCCTGGCCCGGGCGGACACCGTCATGGTCACGGGCTCCGGCGCCCGCACCGAGGCGGACGAGCGGGTGCTGGAGGCCCTGCGTGCGGCGGCCCGCCGCGGCGCGCGCGTCGCGTCGATCTGCACCGGCGCGTTCGTCCTCGCCCAGGCCGGACTGCTGGACGGGCGCAGCGCCACCACCTACTGGGTCCAGGCGGGCGCACTCGGGCACCGGTTCCCGTCCGTCCGGGTCCGCCCGCGGGCCCTGTTCGTCGAGGACGGCCCGGTGCTGACCTCGGCCGGGCTGACCGCCGGCATCGACCTCTGCCTGCACATGGTCCGCACCGACCACGGCGCCGCGGTGGCCAACGCGGTGGCCCGGCTGGCGGTGGTCTCGGCCGTCCGGGACGGCGACCAGGAGCAGGCCCTGCCGTCCCCGGTGTCGGCGTCGGACGGCCGTTCGCTGGCCACCACCCGCGCCTGGGCGCTGGAACGGCTGGACGAGCCGCTGACCCTGGCCGCCCTGGCCGCCCACGCCGGTGTCAGCGTCCGCACCCTCAACCGGCGCTTCCTGGCCGAGGCCGGGGCCACGCCGCTCCAGTGGCTGCTGACCCAGCGGATCGAGCGCGCCCGCGAGTTGCTGGAGTCCACCGACCTCCCGGTCGACCTGGTCGCCGGCCGCGCCGGCTTCGGCACCGCCGACTCGCTGCGCCGTCACCTGCTCCAGCGGGTGGGCATGACCCCGCGCACCTACCGCACGCACTTCGCCCGTCCGACGCGGTGACCGCGGCAGCGCGTCGGCCCGGTGTCCGGGCCGACCGCCGGGCTCACCCCCCGATCGCGGACATCGGCCGGTCCGGCTGGACGAAGCCGGCCGAGTTGATGGCGTGGCCGGGGCCCTTGCGGCCGATGGCGGCCCGCCAGGCGGCCTCGATCCGGTCGTCGTCGGCGCCGTCGCGCAGCAGCGCGCGCAGGTCGGACTCCTCGGTGGCGAACAGGCAGTTGCGCAACTGCCCGTCGGCGGTGAGGCGGACCCGGTCGCAGCCGCCGCAGAACGGGCGGGTGACGGAGGCGATCACGCCGACCACGGTGTCGGTGCCGGCGATCCGCCACTCCTCGGCCGGCGCGTTCCCGTGCCGGCCGACCGGGACGAGCTCCCAGCGGGTGCCGAGGACGGCCAGGATCTCGTCGGCGGTGACCATCGTCGCCCGGTCCCAGGCGCCCTGCGCGTCCAGCGGCATGGACTCGATGAACCGCATCCGGTAGCCGTGCCCGGCGGCGAACTCGACCAGGTCGAGGATCTCGTCGTCGTTGACACCGCGCACCGGCACCGCGTTGACCTTCACCGGCGCGAGCCCGGCGGCCTGCGCGGCGGCCAGGCCGGCGAGGACGTCGGCGATCCGGTCCCGGCGGGTGATCGCGGCGTACCGCTCGGGGCGCAGGGTGTCCAGGCTGACGTTCACCCGGTGCAACCCGGCCCGGTGCAGCGCCCCGGCGGTGCGGGCCAGGCCGATGCCGTTGGTGGTCAGCGAGACCTCGGGACCGAGCGCGGTGATCCGTCCGACCAGCTCCGGCAGGCCGCGGCGCAGCAGCGGCTCGCCCCCGGTCAGCCGGACGGAGCCGATGCCGAGGCGCTCGGCGGCGATCCGCACCAGCCGGACCACCTCGTCGTCGCTGAGCACCTCGGCCTTCGGGAGCCAGTCGAGGCCCTCGGCCGGCATGCAGTAGGTGCAGCGCAGGTTGCAGCGGTCGGTGAGCGAGACCCGCAGGTCGGTGTGGACCCTGCCGAAGCGGTCCAGCAGCGGGCGCGGTGCGGTGTTCATCGGCCCAGTACAGGGGCAGCGGGACCGGGAAACCAGCGGCCGAACCACCGGGGAGCTGCCCCGACCTGCGGGTTCTCCTTGTGCATTCGTACAACTGTGGCTTCCTACGGCTGCGCGCGACCCCCTCGGGCGGGCAGGCTGGGCCCATGCGCAACAGCACGGGGACCAGCGGCCGGACGGGTGATGAACGGCCGGTCGCCGCCCTGGTGCTGGCCGCCGGGGGCGGGCGGCGGCTCGGCGGCCGGCCGAAGGCGCTGATCCGGTACCGGGGACGGCCGCTGGTGGAGCACGCGGTGGCGGTGGTCCGGGCCGGCGGCTGCGCGTCGGTGACGGTGGTGCTGGGCGCGGCCGGCGAGCAGGTGCGGTCCACCGCCCACCTGCCGGGCTGCCGGCTGGTGGCCAATCCGCAGTGGGCCGGCGGGATGGGCTCCTCGCTGCGCGCCGGGCTGGCCGCGCTGGCGCCCGGGACGTCGGCCGTCCTGGTGATGCTGGTGGACACGCCCGGCGTCACCCCGGCCGCGGTGGCCCGGCTGCTGGCCGCCCATCGGGCCGGTGCCGAGCTGGCCGCGGCGGCGTACGAGGGGCGGCGCGGGCACCCGGTGCTGATCGGTGCCCGGCACTTCGCCGAGGCGGCGGCGGGCGCCACCGGCGACTCCGGCGCGCGCGCTCTGCTGGCCGCGCACGCCGACGGGATCGCGCTGGTCGAGTGCGCCGACATCGCCGTCCCCGACGACCTGGACACCCCCGCCGACCTCGTCCGTTGGGCGGCCGGGTGATCGTCCGCCGGTCCGAACGGGTGCCCGATCCCCCTCCGGAGTGGCCCGGGCTCCTCCTCCCCGACGAGGGATCGACCGCACACCCCTGATCTGTCCCTGAGGATTGCCCCATTCCGCGCCGCGGCCCCCACGTTTCGGGGAGCATGGGACACGTCCTTCCCCTCGATTCGAACGGACGGTGCCCGCGATGTCCGGACTGCCCGACGACTTCACCGGACGCGACCCCGCGCAGCACGGGCCGGTGGCGGGCGGTGGCGCCCGGGCGATCCGCTGCCCCGCCTGCCGGCGCGAGCACCTGTACGAGCCGCCGTCGCTGCCCTGCCCGTGCGGCGCCTCGCTCAAGGTGCCGTTGCTGCGCGGCGGCGTTCCGGTGCAGGTGCGGTTCCGGTCCTGGGAGGACTCCTGGCTGAACATGCGCTGCCCGCACTGCGGTCGCTCCGACCAGTGGCCGCAGCCCGAGTTCACCTGCAACTGCGGCGCCACCGTCCGGCTGCCGGTGGACCGCACCACCCGGCTCGGCGGCAACGCGACCACCGGCCAGCTCGGCGCCGCGGGCCCGCAGAGCTCCCGCCCGCACCCGGCCCACCCGTTGAACGCGCCCGTCCCCGCCCCGCCCGGCGGATCCGGCGCCTCGGCCACGCCCTGGCGGCGGCGCGCGCCGTTCCGCCCGCACCCGGTGCGCACCTCGCAGGACGCCGTGTTCACCGCCGCCCGCTACCTGGAGTGGCTGGGCTTCGACGACCTGGAGCTGACGGAGGCCCAGGAGCGCGACGGCGTCACCCTGCTCGGCAGCCGGATGGTCGCCCAGGTGGACACCTGGACCGAGCCGGCCGACGTGAAGTCGGTGGAGTGCCTCTGGCTGCAGACCCTGCACGCCGAGGAGATGGCCGCCGCGATGTTCACCCTGGCCGGCTACTCGCACCAGGCCACCGTGCGCGGCGAGCAGTTGCTGGTCGCCCTGTTCAGCCTGGACCTGGCCGGAGTGCCGCAGCCCGCCAACGGCGCCGCCGAGGCCCTGATGGAGACCGGCTGGACGTCCTGACCCCGTCCTGACCGGCCCTGCCCACCCGACTCCACCCGCCCCGCCCGACTCCACCTCACCCGCCCGGCCCCCGCCCGACGCCGGGCGGTCCCGCCTGCCCCGGCCGACCCGGCCGCCCCGGGAGCGATCGGCACGGCACCGGTCCGCGCGCAACAACCTGCGCTCGTGATCTGGTGCACAAGCTCACCCCCGTGTTGAATTGCCGCCACAACGCGGGCCTTGGGGGCAGAGGCCGGCGTCCTGCTGGATGGCGCACACAAGGAGGTGGCGTTGTCGGAGCACGGATGGGGCCCGAGTGGCCGGGACGGGCGGGACGGTCGGGGGCGGGCGGGGCCCCCGGAGCCGGGGGACACCGTATGGCGGCTACGGTCCAGGGCGTGCTGGCAGGAGGCCGCGGAGCTGTTACGCCCGGCCGCCGAACGCGACCCGGAGGCCGCGCTCGGGCGGGCCGAACTCCTCATCGAGCAATGCCTGTTCACCGCCGCCAACTGGACCCAGGCGGAGCAGGCGCTGCGCCTCGCCGAGGCACTGGTGACCAGCACCGAGCAACGCGCGGGCGCCTCCTGCGCCCGCGGGTTCCTGGCGTACGTCTCCAGCGTGCTCGGCGCACGCGACCGGCTCGACGAAGCACAGGCGGCGCTCGGACGCACCTCCGCGCTGCTGCCGCCGGACGCCCCCGGGCGGCCGCTGCTGGACTTCCGCCGGGGGCTGGTCGCGGAGAACCTGCTGCGCGACCGGACGGCGGCCTGGATCGCCTACCGCCGGGCGCACGAGGGAGCCGGCGAGCGCGGGGACGAGCTGCTGCGCTCCTACACCTGGCGGCACCTGGCCGCGCTGGCCCAGGCCGCCGGGGACCACGACCGGGCCCGGGAGGGGTTCGACGCCTCCCTGCGACTGCGCGAGCAGCTCGGCTTCACGGTCGGGGTGGCGCCCGCACTGGCGGCGCTGGCCGAGGTCTCCGAACCGGACGAGGCCGTCCGGCTGCGGGCCGAGGCGACCAGACTGGTCCAGGCGCTCGGGGGCGTACCGGTCTGGCTCGCACGCCAGCTGAGCGCGGTGCGCGCGCCGGGCGCTCCCCCGGACGGACGCATCGAACGGGAACCCCGGGGAACAATCAGCTAAGGTGAGGCTAACCTGGCCGGGGTGAGCAGTACTCCGGCCAGGTTCGCCTTGCCGTTCCCGGGCTCCGCCAGGCCCCGGCCGGCCGGGCCCGGCCGCCGTCGAAGAGGCCGGGCACGGGTCGGACGGTCCGGCACGGGTTCCGGTCGACCCGATAGGGCCCGCACCATGACCGCGAGCAGCACCCGGCCCGGCCCCGCGCCGCACGCCCCCCGCACCACCCCCGCGCACGCTGTCACCCGCCGGCCGGACGACCACCCGCCGGCACCCTGCACCACCAGCTACCGCAGACTCGGCCGGCTCTTCCCCGCCCTGCGGGTGCACAGCGCGCCGCCCCGCGCCGGCGACGGCTGGATCCACGGCGCCGACCTCCTCGCCGACCCGGACGCGCTGCGCGAACTGATCGCCCATGACGAGCGCCAGGGGCTGGCCCGGTACGGCCGGCCCCTGCGCCCCGACGTCGCGGCCGGCTTCGGCCTGCACCGTTTCACCTGGCCGGCCGCGCTGCTGTTCACCCTGCCCTGGTTCCTGGAGCGCCGGGTGCCGCTGCTCACCCCCGGGGACATCTCGATCCGCCGCGCCAGCGGCGAACTCACCGCCCGCCCGGGCGCTTTCGTCTGCCTGCCCGGCGACCCGGCCGCCGGGCTGCCCGGCGCCCGCACGGTGGCCGACGAGGCGGCACTGGCCGCCGAGCTGCGCACCGCGATGGCCGGCTTCCTCGCCCCGGTGCTGACCGCCTTCCGCCCCGCGGTGCGGCGCAGCCCGCGGATGCTCTGGGCGATGGCGACCGACGCGGTGGTGGAGGGGCTCTGGTACGTCGGCGGACTGCTCGGCGAGGAGGAGCGGGCCCGGGCCGAGCTCTCGGACCTGCTCGCAGCGGAACCCGCGGCAGCGCGCCGACCGGCCAGGCCGAGGGCCTCGGAGCCCCCGGCACTCCCGGCGCCCACGGCGTGCACGCCCGGCGCGTCCGCCTCGTTCACCCCCGGTGCGGGCTTCGCGGCCGGCGGTGCTTCGGGCACCGACCGTGCCCGGGCCAGCTGTTGCCTCGTCTACACCGTCCAGCCCGAGGAGATGTGCGGCGGCTGCCCCCGCGTCACGCGGGGTTGACAGCCGCGGCCTTCGAGCCGGGCCCGGGAAGCCCGGAATTCCGGGAAACAACACCCTTTAATTAATCCGACAATGCGACTTCTCCCACGTCAGAAATCCCTCTCCTCAGCGCATTGACGGCGAATCAGCCATTCTCGGGCCGAGCATCCGCCATGATGGTCCCCGCCATCACGACGCAGGAAAGCGAGGCTGGTCCAGGCGATGAAATTGTCCGACATACCGCTCGGTTGGGCCGTCACCGGCGTTGCGGTGCTGCTGGTCACCGCCCTGCTGGTGGCCCTGGCCCGAAATCGGGGATCCGCCGCCGGACCGGGCGGCTCGGATTCCTGGGAGCGTTCCGAGGAGCGCCGCCGCCGCAAGGAATCCCTGTACGGCGGGGCCTCGTACACGCTGCTGTTCTGCTGCGCCGCCGTCGCGGCCGCGCTCTCCTTCCACGGCCTGGTCGGTTTCGGGGTGCAGAACCTCAACCTCTCCGGCGGCTGGGAGTACCTCGTCCCGTTCGGCCTGGACGGGGCCGCGATGTTCTGCTCCGTGCTCGCCGTCCGCGAGGCCAGCCACGGTGACGCAGCGCTCGGCTCGCGCCTGCTGGTCTGGCTGTTCGCCGGCGCCTCCGCCTGGTTCAACTGGGTGCACGCCCCGCGCGGTTTCGGCCACGCCGGTGCCCCGCAGTTCTTCGCGGGGATGTCGCTCTCGGCCGCCGTGCTGTTCGACCGGGCGCTCAAGCAGACCCGCCGGGCCGCACTGCGCGAGCAGGGCCTCGTCCCCCGGCCGCTGCCGCAGATCCGGATCGTCCGCTGGATGCGCGCCCCGCGCGAGACCTACGCGGCCTGGTCGCTGATGCTGCTGGAGGGCGTCCGCAGCCTGGACGAGGCGGTCGACGAGGTCCGCGAGGAGAAGCGCGAGAAGGTCGTCGAGAAGGAGCGCCGCCGGCTGGCGGGGCGCCGCGAGCGGGCCGAGATCCGGGCCATCAACCGCTCCCACAGCGCCTGGCGCAGCCGCGGCTCGGCCCGGCAGCTGGAGTCCGGCCAGGAGTCCGCCATAACCGGCGGCCCCCCGGCGGACCGGCCCGCCGTCGAGCCGCCCGCGCCGGCCGCCGAGGGCGCGGTGGTGCAGCCCGGTCTGCCGGCCCGCCCGGAGCGGCGCACCATCGACCTCACGCTGGAGGAGGACACCGTCGCGCTGCCCCGGCTGGACTCGCTGGAGCGCAAGCTGAAGGACCTGGAGCAGCAGTTCGGCTGAGCCGCGGCGGGCGGGCGCCGGCCCGGACCGGGCCCGGGGTGGGTCCGACCCACCCCGGGCC
>NZ_JBHVWC010000088.1:0-3032 GCF_042882445.1 Kitasatospora sp. NPDC058218
TCAGCCACGTGATCATTCTGACTGCTTGAAGCGGCCCGGCGCAGTAGCCGGACGACATGTCACACCGAGGCGAAGGTTGCCTGATGCGGCACTAGCTCGTGCTCACGAAGTGCCTGGCTGAAGCGTTCCATGGTCTCGGCATACCGCTCCCGGGTCGCTTCGAGCATGGTCACCCGCGAGAACCCGGTGCTGGGGTGAGGCTCGATCGGGTGCGCCAGCCCGAGTTCGGAGGCGATGAGCATGAAATGACGGTTGTGGTAACGCCTGGCCCGCGAGGTGTCCCTGATTCCCCGCGCGGCGGCCAGCCTGTGGGCGGCCTCGTGCAGCAGCCACTCAAAATCGAACCGTCGGCCACAGGTGTGGGAGAACACACTGACCAGCGCCTCGGGCGAGGTCAGAACAGGCAGGTCCTGATGGTGGGCTCGGATGTCGTTCCACGTCCGCTGAATCTCTGTGGCGAGTCTCTCCGGTGTTGAGCTGGGAGCGCCACCCTCGAGGCAACGCAACAGCTCCGCCAGTTTCCTGGAGGCATCCGCGGCAGTGCTCCCGTCGGAGTGGATGACGGTGTGCCGCAGCTCGATGATCCGGTGAACGGTGTCGGCGCGTACGGCCGGGGTGCGGGCACGCAGCCGACGGGCTCCGGGAGAGCCGAGGGAAGAGCGTTCCAGCAGGGCTTCGAAGTCCTGGTCGTCATCCACGCTCGCCACGCTCCTCCTGTTTCGCTTTGGTCCGCCACCGGTGGAGCCGGCCTTCGATCGCCCGGACGGACTTGGCGTCCAGGAGCTCGCGGATCTCCTCCTGAGAGAAGCCGTCGATGGTCAGCGCGACCGCGGCCCTGGTCGTCGGGTTGTCGATCTCCTCGATGTCGGTGAGCACCCGCAGGTTGCCGATCACCTCGTCGGCGACGCTCACGGTTCGCACTGGCTTCTCGTAGAGGGCCTTCTCGCGGCCGAGAGCGCGGGCCTGCCGTTCCTCGCTGGTCTTCCACCGGCGGAACTCGTTCGGGAAGTCGTACGCGCAGGCGCCCATGAAGTAGGTGGTGATGCTCGCGCCGCCATCGAACCGCCAGCCGCCCTCGACGAAGGCTTGCTCTCGAAAGCGCGGCAGGGCGCGCGCGATGGTCATGGTGGCGAGCTGGTCTCGGAGTTCGGTATCGGAGTGCAGCTCCTCCAGCTCCAGTTCGTGGGGGTTGAGGCCGAAGCCCCGCTTGGCGACGAGCTGAAAGATGAAGCCGGAGTACATCCACGCCCGCAGCACCGCGATCCCGTACCGAACGAGCTCGTCGACGAACCGGTCGTACCGCGGGCCCTCGAAGCCGTCCTGGGTCAGCAGCTCAACGATCCGCTGGTCGATGCTCTCCTGCAGCTTCTGCGCCTTCTTGCTCTCGTGGGACTTCTCGACGAAGAACTCGCCCAAGACCGCCATGGGTACCGGCATCCCAAGATCGGTTCTGTCGGGCCGGCCTGCGGGTTGTAGGTCCCGGGCGCGCGCGGCCGCGAACTGCCCGCCCGCGTCGTCGCCCTGCATTGCCTCCCCTTCCGATCGTCTCCTCGGCCCGTTCAGAGTGAAGGGGCCGATTTCGGCCCCGACCCGCCCCACTCGCAAGCTCCCGGGCTGCGCCGAAACCGAGTTCGCCCCCTTGTAAGTGGCCCTCCCCCGGGTACCCCACGGACTATTTTCAAGATCTTTTAGAAGGGCTCCGCACAAAGTCATCCGTGGGGTCAGGAGCCCGGCCCGACGTAGAAGCGGTCGTCTGAATCACCGACAGATCGCTGGAGGAGCACATGAGCTCGCCCACCTCGTCCCCGCCGCCGTCGTCCCAGCTGCCGTCAGAGCCCGACCCACCCCTCACGGTGCGCACCGCCATCATCCTCCTCGGGGGCGCTTTCATTGGCACGGTCGTCGGCGGCCTGACGTTCCTCGGCGGGAGCCCTGCGGCCGGCGCTGTGCTGGCGGGGCTGATGGGGCTCGGAACCAGCGTGATGGGTCTGCACAAGCTGATCCGCTGACCCCGGCCCCGGGTCGGCCCTGAGGCAGGGAAGATGATGATCAATCACTTCCTGTCCCGGCCCAACTCGGGTAGCGCCGATGGTGGGGCCGGCCATCGGCTTGGGGGTCAATCGGCCTCCCCTCGCTCTCCCCGGTTCGCTGGTGACGGCAGTTGCCCTGCCGGACGCTGGGTTCGGGCGGCACCCCGGCCACCATCGCGGGCCGCCGGGCCCGGGCCTGGCTGGGCGCGGCGTGCTCCGTCCCCGGACCCAGGCCCCGGCGGCCGGCGCCGGTCGGCCGCCGCGCGCGCCCTGGCCGATCGGCTGTTCAACCTGCTCCCCACAGAGTTCAGCGGCCGGGGCTCCGGCTCGACCGTGCTGCGCCTGGACGACGCCGAGCACGAGTCGGCCTGGCGGTCGCCGGGCCGCGCAACCAGTTCGCCGGAGACGGGCGCAGGACGGTCCGTCAGGCGTCCTGTCAGGGCCCCTGCGCGGAACGCCGGTCCTGTGATGCGCATCACATGATTGGTGCCGAGATTAATTTGCCGCTCTGGCCCTCCGCCGGTCCCAGAGGTGTAGGAACCTTTCCACGGACCCAAGGAGTTCGCCCGATGCCCGACCGCCTTCCACTCACCTCCCCGGCAGGTCGCGTCCCGCGCCCGGCACGGTGTGTCCGTTGTCGGGTGACCGAGTGGTTCGCCCCCGCCCGGCGCTCTCTCGCCCTTGCCCTCGCCGATCTGGCCCTTATCAGGATCACGGTCACCAACGTTCCCCCCGGAGCACCGGACCTCGATCCTCTGCGCATGACGGAGGAAGGCCTGGCGCTCCTGGTGGATATGGCGCTCGGGTCGGGTGTCGACCGGAAGTTCGCCCAAGACATGGGCTTGTTCCTCTGGAATCTCGCGTACGCGGGTGCCCGGGGCCGTCGGAAGTGGGTCGGATCCGGCCTCGCCGCGGGGGGGGGGGGGGGGGGGGCCCCCCCCCCCCCCCCCCCCCGGGGCCCCCCCCCCCCCCCCCCGCACACCCCCCCCCCCCCCCGCCCCA
>NZ_JBHVWC010000088.1:3042-35907 GCF_042882445.1 Kitasatospora sp. NPDC058218
TTGTATTCTGCTTCCCGGGGGGCCGGGGGCTCGTGGTATGGGGGCGGCTCCCAGCCGAGCGGGGTGGGGGCGGCGGGGCCCCCCCCGCAACGCGGCCATCGAGGGCGACACCGCCGCCGTCGACGAGTTCAGCCGGACCTGGCTCGGCACATCCCGGCCCGAGCGGTGGCGCGAAGCCGTCGAGGCGGCCCTGCTCGGCGACTGGACGACCACACTTGGAACCGGCACCGGCACCGCCACCGACGACACCATCACCGACCTGCTGAAGCATCAGGCCGGCACCGAGCACCGGCACCTCCAGCCCCTCTGGGAGCGCAGGGTCCGGGGCAAGCGCACCGCCCTGCTCGGCGAGCGGGTCGGCGTGGACCAGGTGCTCGCCGACCTCCTCACCGAGCACCGCACCCCCGAGACGGAAGCGCTGGCCGCCGAACTCTCCGACAGCCGGCTCCTCGCCGTGCTCCGTGATCTGAAGCCGGACGAGGACGCATTCGCCCGGTCCTGGGCGAGCAGCCGGGAGACCTGGGCCCAGGCCGCGCTGGAGGCCGGCCTGCCCACCGCGTTCGCCGAGCGCGTTCGCCGCAAGCTCAAGCGCCTCGGCAACCAACACACCACCCGCACCCTCTCGGCGGTGATCCGATGAGCGACATCCTGTACGCGTCCCTGCCGGAGTTCCTCGGCGGCGTCGCCGCCGCACTGGCCCTCGCCGCCGGCACCGCCGGTGTCCGCACGATCCGGGCCCGGCTGAAGAAGTAGGGGACCGCTGACCGAGGCGTAACGAAGGGGCACCAAGGTCTCCCAGGGGAGGCCCTGATGCCCCTTCGGCGGTCCTGGCAGTGCTGGGTAAGCCGGGGTTGCCCGCCCGGCAGCGGGCCGTCCTGATCCTGCGTGACGTGCTCGCCCGGCCCGTCACCGAGGCGGCCGGCGCACCCGGCCTGACGCCCTCGGCGGTGAACAGCGCTCTCCAGCGGGCCAGGGCCGACCTCGCCGCTGCCGGGCTGCGCGAGGAGGAGATCGCCGAGCCGGCCGAACCGGGTGCCCGGGCTGTGGTCGACCGCTACGTGGCCGCCTTCCAGACCACCGACCTCACCGCGTTGGCCTGGCTGCTGGCGTAGGACGTGGTGATGGAGATGCCGCCGTTCACCAACTGGTACGTCGGGTCCACCGCCTACACCGGCTTCGTCGCCCGGGTGTACGCGCTTCGCGGCAGCGACTGGCGGATGACGCCTGTCGGTGCCAACGGCCAGCCGGGCGGTGGCGGTCTACGCCCGCGACACGAGCCTCGCCCTGTACCCGCGGCACGGCATCCCGGTGCCCGGAGACACCGACTCCGAGGTCGACGACCACACCGGCCCGCACCAACCCGGCCTCCGACACCGGCGACCGCATCAGCGTCGTGTACAGGGCGCACGAAGGCATGGCCTCGGTGTCGTGACCTGGGACATCGCTGGGCCCTGACCCGGCATCAGCACCGCGCGCAGAGATGGGCGGCCCTCACGTTCGAATCGTGAGGGCCGGCCATCAGCGTACGCACACCTTCCGCTTCCGCCTCTCACTCCGATTCCGTCCCCCTGCCGCCCAGGGAACCGCCATCCTGGGTCCAGGGAGGGACCGATGGACTTCGAGTACGACTGTTGGTGCTGCGGGGAGATGAACGCCGTCTACGGCGAACCGAAGAGTTTCTTCACCGTCCGCTACGAGCTGCCACTGCGGTGGAACTGCTACTGGTGCGACGAGGTCAACATCACCCCCGACGGCTGACTGACCTGCAGGCCCGCCCCCTTGGGCAGAGTGAAGATGCGGCCCTCCGGATCTGGCCGCCGGGGCGGACAAGCGGCTGCGCTGCACGTTCTGCCCGCCCAGTGCTCTTCCACCGTTTCGGCCGGGCCCGGATCGCGCGGACCCCTGCGGTGCCGGCGGCGACGGCGCGGTGGGCGTCGACGGCGGACTGGCCGGCGACGCGGTGCGGCGGCGCGGTGCCGGGGGCGCCGGGGATCCGCTTGTTCGGGGCGTCGGGGACGGTCTGGTCGGGGTGGTACTGGGCGGCGAGGATGTGGTCGGCGGACTCGGGGTGGTCGACGCGTTGATGTGCAGGGTCTCGGTGACCCAGGGGAAGACGCAGCCCTCACCGGCGGTGGTGACGATGTAGTTGACTGTTCGTGGACCAGCCAGTGAGCGTGGCACGTAGTCATCGCTCAGGCACACACTGTCGTTCGAGTGGATCCCCCGACCGGTCGGCGAGCGCCCCACGCGGCGTCGTCACGCGCGGACCGGGCCGCCCACCCCTGCTGGCGGATTCCGAACCGATCTGCCTGGCCGTGGCCCAGGTCCTCCGCACGGGTCAGGCCGACGTGCGAACTGCGGGCGGTCGTTCCAGGGTGGTCCGTGAACGCACCGACGACGTCTGTGAGGAGAGGGTGCCGTGAACCGGTCCAGTGCGGTGTTGGGTGTGGTCGTCCTGGGGCTCGCCGGCTCCCTCGGCATCTCACCGGCGTCCGCTGTGGGGAAGCAGTCGCCGTCGGCTGCGCCGGGCGGCGGCTACTTCCGGCTGGCCTCGGAGCTGAACGGCAAGTGCCTGGAAGTCCGGGGTGGCAATCTCGGCAACGGTGGCGCCGTGGCCATGCGCGACTGCTCCGGCTACGCCAACCAGGCCTGGACGGCGATCTCCCTGGGCAACCACGCGTTTCAGTTCCAGAACGGGCAGAGCGGTAAGTGCCTCGACCTCCAGGACGACAACTCCACCAATGGAGCCGGGGTGAACCAGTGGGCCTGTGCGGACAATCCCGCTCAGCGGTGGTACACGTTCGGAGTCGGAGGGTCGGAGTACTCCTTCCACGTCGGCAACGAGAACGGCAAGTGCCTGGCCATCGCCGACCGAAACCCCTGGAACGGCGCGGCGGTGGTGATCGAGGACTGCTTCGGCGATCTCAATCAGTACTGGTTGATCCACGCCTGACCGACGTCCGCTGACTGGCCCGGCTCGGGGGCCGGGTGTCAGAGGCTGAGGGTGGGACGGCGACGTTCCGCGGGTTCGGCGTGGTCGCCTCAGGCAGGCGAGGCTGCCGACCGGCCGGAGCCCGGCCGCGCGGCAGACGGCGGCCAGGGCGGGCGTGCCGGCGTCCGCCCTGGTGAGCAGGTGGTGAGCCCGGCGTCGGCCAGGCCGTCGAGCAGGCGCGCGCGCCCGTCCGGGTCGGCGGTGGCGAGCGTGCGGTCGAAGACGTACGCGGCACGCAGCGGCGGGCGCCGGAGCCGTGGTCGCCGCCGATCTGGAGTACCAGCTCCAGCACCTCGGCCTCGTCTGCGCCGCTCGCTCCGACGTCCACCGCGCCCTGATGGGCGCCGCCCACCTGACCGCCGCCGACGTGGTCGTCGGCATCTCCTGCTCGGGCCGGACCTCCGAGGTCCTCGACCCGGTCGCCGAGGCCGCCCGGCGCGGGGCCACCACCGTTGCACTCACCAGCGACGCGGGCGCGGACGGTCGAGGTGGCCGCGGCCGCACAGGTCTCCTCGTCGGCCGCCGGGCAGGTATCAGGTTGCCTGCGAATTCTGGAGCCTGCCGGGTCGGTTGACGGGTACCGCGATCGAGCTGGTCTCCCCGGCGGGCCCCGGGCCCGCAGTCGAGGGACGCCTCACGGAACGGGGCCCCGGCCTGTACCACCTCGCCTTCGTCGTGGACGACCTCGACCACGAGGTGCACCGGCTGCGCGCCGCGGGGCTGCTCGCTCTCGACGCGGAACCGTGCCGGGGAGCCAGGCCCGGCATGAGAGTGGTGTTCATGTACCTGCCGGAACCCGCGGAACTCCTGGTCGAGCTGGTCTGCTACGACCGGGTCGACCACCCTGCTCCGCGCGTGGACCTGCCCGGTGCTCGTCCCCCGGGGGATGGTGTTGGCCGGTGCCCGTGACTCATGGCGGCCGTGGGAGTCGGTCAGGGGTTGGTGGGTGACAGGTGGTCGGGGAGGGCGGTGAGCTGTTCGTTGCGGACCACCGTGCCGGGTGAGAACAGCCGGCCGCGGTTCTTGAGGGGGCCGTCTCGGTGATCAAGTCCTCCTCCCGCAGCCGCTCAGGGTGCGGGCCGTACCCGCCGATCGGCAGGTACGGCCCGATGAACTTCCGCTGATCGTCCGTGAGTTGCCTGTGTGTCACGGTCGCGGTCCTACGGGCCCCACCCCGGAGGGGACGGAGCTCGGAAGCTGATTACTCCCTCACGCAGGATCTGGCCCTCAGCCTTGCGCCAGCGCGATCAGGTCGGGGAACTTCTCCAGCAGACACGCGAGCGGGTCGGCCGAGACGAGGCACAGACCCGGTCCCGTCACCGTGAGGCCTTCTCCCCGCACCTGGAGGATTTCCTTGAGGATCTCCAGGATGTCCACGGTGATGGTGTCGACGCCTTCCCCTGGGTAGATCCAGTGACCGCTGTCGCTCGAAGCCAGTCCGTGATCGTGAGCGGCCTTCTCGATCACCGGCCGATTGGCGCTGTAGATCGCCTGCCACAACCCGCCGGCGCCGTAGTACTTTTCGGCGATGCCCCACAGAGTGTCACCACTCTTCACGGTGTAGGTCACGTGTCTCGCGGGAGCGGGCGTCGTGGTGGGCGTTCCGGGCGTCGAGGGAGCCGAGGTGGCGGGCACCGAGGTCGAATGCGCCGGTGTCGGCGTGTGTGTGGCGGGGGCCGAGGTCGAATGCGTCGGGTCAGGGTCCTGCGCCGCAGCCGAATAGCCTGACGCCAGCAGTATGGAGCTGACGACAAGGCCGCTGACGGTCGCCAGCGCTATTCGGGTGCGCGAGCTCGTCTGGCGAGTCGTCGCGTCGAGGGATGAGTTCCGTCGCATGTTCTGCCTTCCTGGCGGGGTGAGCACGTAAAGTCACCTGGCGACGACTTTATGTGACCATCTCGCCCGAGGTGCGACAGTGGTAGGCCGAACGGCTCGTCACGCCAGGTCAGGCCGCACCCCCCGAGTCCGGTGCGGGGCCGGTGAACGAAATCCCGGACGGCCGGGTTCGCGCTCGGCATGCTGTCCCGCGGTTGCGCTCGGCGGCCGTGCGCTCGCAGCCGGGGACTGGTCAGCGTGCCAGGGTCAGTCCGGCGGAGGCACCGCCACGGCTGAGCACGACCGAGCGGACGTGGTCCAAGGCCCGCGTGAAGTCGGAGCGGTCGGGGTTGCGGCGGACCGCCTCGGCCAGGTCGAGGACCCGGTACGGCGGGCCGAGGTCGGTCAGCTGCGGGATGAACTCGGCTTTGCTGACGGTCCAGCGCTGCCCCGGCAGGGCCGGTGGGGAGAAGGTGAACCGGGCGATCGAGCTCCAGTTGCCGCGCGGGTCCTCGGCCCCGGAGTAGTTGAACATGTGTCCGGCGAGTTGGTCGCCCATGCCGTAGACCGTCCAGGTGTCGTTGATCTTCTCGTATGCCTGTGGGACGTGGGCGTGGGTGCCGAGGACCAGGTCGACCTCCGGGTGGCCCTCGCCCTGCTCGGTGGCCAGCTCACGGGCGAGCGTCAGCTGCTGAGGGTTCGGTTCGTCCTGCCACTCGGTGCCCCAGTGGACGCTGACCACGATGATGTCCGCACCGGCGGCCCTGGCGGCCCGCGCGTCCGCGAGGATCCGATCCCGGTCGATGAGGTTGACCGCCCACGGCTGCCCCTTCGGCGGCGCGATGCCGTTGGTGCCGTACGTGTAGGCGAGCTGGGCCACCGTTGCCCCACCTGCCGTGAGTAGCGCCGGTTCGGCCGCCTCGCTCTCGCTGCGCGCGGACCCCGTGTGCTTCAGCCCCACGGCGTCCATGGCGTCGAGCGTTCGACGGATGCCGTCGGGACCGTCGTCCAGTGTGTGGTTGGAAGCGGTGTCGCAGGATGTGTAGCCGACGTCCTTGAGGGCCCGTGCGACCTGCGGGGGCGACTTGAACGACGGGTAGCCGGTGAAGGGGCCGCCATCGGCGCCGTACACGGTCTCCATGTGGCAGATGGCCAGATCCGCCGCGCTGACGACGGGTCTGACGCCGTCGAGCATCCTGTCGAAGTCGTACCCGCTGCCGCCGGCGTCCTCCCGGGCCTGCTGGATGATCTCGGTGTGCGGCAGGACGTCCCCCGTGGCGACCAGTGTGAACGCCCGCGGCCCGGCCGGGGAGGCTGCAGTCACCTGCGACGAGGGCGACGGTGCGGTCCGCGGCACGGCCGGGGTGGCGCACCCGGCGACGGTCAGGAGCAGCGTCATGGTTGCGGCGAAGGTCTCCCGGTGAGGCAGGCGGCGCATCATCAGCTCATCTCATGACCGGCGGAAGTGACAGCACCTCCGACTGTGCGAGCGCCCGCCCGCGCCGACCTGGAGCCCACGCCCCGCAGTCGCCCGATGGGGGTACCCCGCACACGCGTCAGTGGGCACTCGGGCCTACCGCAGGGGCCGTGGCCTGCCTGAGCACGCCGTCGACGAACGTGCGGAGTGTCTGCGGGTAGATGTCCCGCGCGGCCAGTGCGGCCCGTGGTACATCGATATTCGACAAGTCCGTGACTGCTGACGAGACCGGCCCGGCGGGCCGAGAGGCCGGCTGATCGCTGTCTCTCGCCGCCGCTCCTGAGGATCGGCCGCCCCGCAGGCACGGACCGAGCGGGAGTCCCTCCTCCTACCGATGTGCCGCCTCCGGCTGCGGGGCCGGTTGGCCGGCGGCGGGTGTCGGGGTGACGCCTCGTGGTGGGCGCAGGAGTAGCGCGACGAGGAGTGCTGCGGCTGCCAGGGCGGCGCCGCCGCAGCGCAGCGCCAGGTGCAGGGCGTCGATGAAGGCGGCGTTCACGGCGTCGCGGACGGGGGCGGGGAAGGCGGCGGCGCTGTCCGGGGCCGTGCCGGGGAGGTGGCGGCCGAGTTCGGCGGGCGCGCCGAGCCGGTGGAGCGACTCGGTCAGCGTGGCGGTGAGCCGGCTGCTGAGGACGGCCCCCAGGGCCGCGACGCCGATGACACCGCCGATCTCGCGCAGGGTGTTGAGGGTTGCGGAGGCCATGCCGGCCCGCGCCGGGTCGACGCGCTGCATGATCGTGATGGACACGGGGGTGAAGGTCATCCCCATGCCGAGGCCCATGGTGAGCAGCACCCAGACGTACTGCGGGTAGCGGGCATCCGCGCCGTAGAGCGAGAGGGAGCCGAGCGCCGTGGCGCACAGGGCGAGGCCGGTGACCAGCGGGAGGCGGGGGCCGTGGCGTGAGGTGAGCGCGGCCGACAGTGGCGCGGCGACGACGATCATCGCGGTCATCGGCAGGCCGGCCAGGCCCGCGTCCGAGGGGGACCAGCCCATCACGTCCTGCATGAGCAGGGGCAGGAAGAACGCGGCTCCGAACATGCCGAAGCTGATCATGAAGCCGCTCACTGCGGCGCCGGTGAGCACCCGGTCCCGGAAGAAGTGCAGGTCGAGCATGGGGGCGGCGCTGCGTGCCTCGACCGCGACGAAGGCGGGCAGGGCCAGCGTCGCCACGGCGGCGAGCGCGAGTACCCGGGTGTCGGTCCAGCCGCGGGTGGGCCCCTCGATGAGCGCGTACACCAGCGCGCCGAACCCCAGCGCGGAGAGCGCCTGGCCCGGTAGGTCCAGCCGCCTGGTGCGGGTCGCGAACTCGGGGAGCACCCGGGCCGCGAGCAGCAGCCCCGCCACCCCGATGGGGACGTTGATCCAGAAGACACCGGCCCAGCCGAAGGTGTCCACGATCGGCCCGCCCAGGACCGGGCCGACGGCCAGGCCCAGTGCGGAGACGCCGGACCAGAGCCCGACGGCCCTGGCCCGCTCCTTCTCGTCCGTGAAGACGTGGCGCAGGATGGACAGACTGCCCGGTGTGAGCAGTGCCGCGCCGAGGCCCTGGAGCATCCGGGCGGCGATCAGCGTGCCGGTCGAGCCGGACAACGCCGCAGCCGCCGAGCCCGCCGTGAAGACGGCCAGGCCGCTGAGGAAGATCCGCTTGCGGCCGAACCGGTCGCCCAGGGTGCCGCCGGTGAGCAGCAGGGCCGCGTAGACCAGGCTGTAGCCCTCCACCACCCACTGAAGTCCGCTGACGCCGGAGTGCAGTTGCTGTCCGATGCGGGGCAATGCGTTGTTGACGATGACGTTGTCGAGCATCGCCATGAACATCGTGGCGCACAGGGTGGCGAGCACGAGTCCCTTGCGTCGGGCGGGCGGCTTCGTCATCACAGTCCCTAACAGTGTTAGTCGATTGTTCGGTGCGGCTAGACTGCCCCTAACAGTGTTAGATGGCAAGTGGGATTCCCGAGAGGGACCGCGAACGGAGGTGGCCCATGGCCCTGGAGGACCACGCTGATGACGGACCGTCACAGCCGGGGCTTACCCGCCGGACGCTCGTTCAGGCGGCCCTTCGCGTGCTGGAGCGCGAGGGCATCAATGGCCTGTCGATGCGCAAGGTCGCCGCCGAACTGGGAGTGAAGGCAGCCTCGCTGTACTGGCACGTGCGCAACAAGGAAGAGCTGCTCGACCTGCTCACCGACGAGCTCATGGCCGACGCCGAGGCACCGCCCCGGGAGGGCGACTGGCGTGAGCAGTTGCGCGAGTACTGCGTGCGCTACCGCCGACACCTGCTCGGCAAGCGCGACGCCGCCAAGGTCGTCGCGGGCCGGCTCGCCCCGGGCCCCTACCTGCTGCGCCTGATGGAGGACCAGCTCGGCCGCCTGCGGCAGGCCGGCTTCTCCGACGCCGACGCCGCCATGATCAGCTACCTGCTCGGCGCGTTCGTCCAGGGCTTCGTGCTCCAGGAGCAAGGGCCCATCTCCGCGTCCGAGGCCATGGGTGCCAGCCGCCGCGAGGCCGCCACGGCCGTGGGGGAGCAGCTCCGCCGGCTGCCGCAGGACTCCTTTCCGAGCCTGGTCGCACTCGCCGACAACCTGATCGACCCGTCGATGGAGGCCCGCTTCTCATTCGGCCTCGAACGCCTCCTGGACGGACTGTCCACCCTGCTGGAGCAGAGCTCCGAGGCATGAAGCGAAGGGGTGTCCCATCCCCTCGACCTTGCAGGGAATCTCGGCCCTTGGGTCGGGTGGGAATGTGGCGCTCCGGTCCTGCCGCGGGACCTGGGATGGTCGAGCAGGTCGTCTACCTGTCCGCCGCCGCACTCGCCGGTGTCGCCCGGTTCGCGGTGCTGCGCCTGGTCGTCTTCGCGCGCGACTGCTCGCAGGCCGCGGTCGCCGGCCGTACCGCGCGTCCCGTTCCCGTGGGCTTCACCTCGGCCCCGGTCGGGCCCGCCGAACTCTGCCGCGCCGCCTGACCCTCCATCGAGGTCGATCAATCCCTGCCCCGCCAAATCCTAGAGTGCTAGCATTCTAGCCATGCCCGCCGAGAGACAGGTAAAGCAGTTCAACGTCTACCTGCCCGTCGACCTCATTCGCGAGGTCAAGCATCACGCCGTCGACACCGAGCAGTCGCTGTCCGCGATCGTCGAGACGGCCCTGACCGAATACCTCTTGCGCGCTGAAACCCGCCGGGAAGGAGAACGTGCATGACGACCGACGGCATCGAGGGGTTCCTCGTCGAGACCCGCAACTACGGTGCGACCGCCGCGTTCTGGAAGTCGCTCGGCTTCGAGAACGTCCTGGAGACCGGCCACGGCTCCGGACACTGGTCCCATCCGGCCGGCGGACCCTACGTGTTCATCGTCGAGCAGCACGAACGCGAGCTGGCCACCCACCCTGTGCTCAAGGTGGCCGACGCCGGGGCCTTCGCGCCTGACCGCAGGCCGGAGTTCGCCCAGCCGTTCACGCCGACGCACTGGGATGTCCGACAGGCGCTGGTCCGCGACCCCGACGGGCGGATCATCGCTCTCCAAGCCCCGCTCCCCGACGGCAACGACGGCAACGACGGCAACGAGAACGACGACAACGACGACAACGATGGCAATGACGGCACGGAAGGACACCCCCATGGCTGACGGACAGCGCTTAGCCGACCAGCACGAACCCGACCACACCGCTGTGCGCGTCGCCCTGTGGCGCGCCCTTCACGTCCACGCCGACGCCCCGCCCCACGTGCTCGACGACGAGATCGGGCTGAAGCTCGCCGACCCCGGGCCGAACTGGCGTGAGCGCGGCGACATGACCATGCCGGGCGTCAGCGGCGTCCGCGCGTCCATGGTCGCCCGCGCCCGCTTCGTCGAGGATCTCGTCGCCGAACGTGCCGCCGCCGACGCGGCGCAGTACGTCATCCTCGGCGCTGGCCTGGACACCTTCGCTCAGCGGCGCCCCGAACTCGCCCCTCGCCTCAGCGTTTTCGAGGTCGACCAGCCCGGCACCCAGGCGTGGAAGCGGCAGCGCCTGGCCGAGCTCGGCTACGACATCCCATCCTGGCTGACCCTGGTGCCCGTCGACTTCGAGGGCGGCGACTCGTGGTGGGAGAGGCTGACCACTGCCGGATTCGATCCGCAGAAGCCGACGGTCGTCGCGTCGACCGGCGTCAGCATGTACCTCACGCACGAAGCCAACACCGCGACGCTGCGTCAGGCCGCCGAGCTCGCAACCGGCTCCGTCTTCGCCACGACGTTCCTGATGCCGCTCGACCTGCTCGACCCGGATCAGCGGCAGGTCCAGGAGTTCTCGATGCGAAACGCCGCCGCGTCGGGTACCCCGTTCGTCAGCCTGTACTCGCCTGACGAGATGCGGCAGGCCGCGCTGGAGGCGGGGTTCACGAAGGCCGTCCACGTATCCCCTGACGACCTGGCCGCGCGGTACTTCGCCGACCGCCAGGACGGCCTGCGCCCGCCTGGAGCCGAACAGTTCCTCCTCGCCGAGATCTAGGCCCGTCCGGCCGACGAGGGCCGAATGCCGGAGGTGCTGCTCGGGTGAACGGCACGAAGCAGACCCGGGGGAGGCCCCACCGCGGCCGCGCTCCGGCGTTCGGTCAGGCAGCAATGGCACGAGTCTGAGTGCCCTCCCTGGTCGAGGCCGCCAAGACCTGCGGTCCACCCGACGGAAACCAGCCCGGCCACACCCCGGCGAGGGGTCCGGTCACCCATCAGGGGGCCGGATCCCTCGGCCGGGACCAGAGCGATCGTCGGACGGTCAGCCGGGCCGCCCGGCGCAAGACGGCCTCGGCAGGGGCGTGTTCCCGGGCAAGGCTCGGCCGTTCGGGCCGTTGCCGGCAGTACGTGCAATGAGGATCACCGCAGACGCCTTCACGCCACTGGTCGCACACCACGCACAGCGCCGCGTCGTACCGTTCGCAGTAGTCCTGCCTGGCGCCGCACCGCAGGCATGATCCGGACTCCGGCCGGACGGCGGAGGGGCGTCTACGAGGCATCCCCCAGCGCGAGGTTCAGCATCTGCGCATCCACCATGGCTGAGACGGATCGCCATAGGAGTCCACGATCGTGCGGGAACGGTAGAGCTCGTCAAGCGGATCCACCCGCCGCCGGAGCTCCCGCGACGCGCCCTTCGCAAGCCCGCACAGGGCCTGCTCCAGCGTCTCTCGTGGATGAGCGTCGGAGGGACAGCACGCTTCGACTCCGCAGCCGCGGAACGGTGGATCTGTCAGCCCACGGGCCGGCCCGTGAACGGTGCCGACCCACCGTGCCATCGCGTCGGCGATGGCTCCTGGCCACAGATGTGAGTCCTCGAACGTGGCAATCTCGCTCTGTGTGCGTGCCGAGACCCCGGAAACGGTCTTCCTGCCACGCTCCGGGCGGAGCCTGCGCGGCAGCGTGGTGCGCACCTGGCCTGGCCGTCTACGCGCCATGGGCCTTTCGTCGGTTCGTCATGGACGACATCCTCCCAGAGGCAGGCCCTTTCGATCAATGCGCCCCGACCATCGGGTGGCCGTGGTCCCCGCGCAGGACAGCCGTGGCGGCAACCCCTGGCCGCCACGGCCGGAGTCAGCGGGACGCGCTCCGGCGTACCGCGACGGCCAGTAACAGGGCGGCCAGGGCGCTCAACAACACGGCGGGCACCGGCGCCGGTTGGCCCGGGGCGCGGGTGGCGGCCATGAAGTCGAGGAACGGGAGCCCGTTGGCGGCGACGTACCAGAGCGGGAGGTAGACGGCCTGGAAGAGGCGGTGGGTGCGGGACAGCGTGCCCAGGGCGATGGCCAGTGCGGGGATGAAGAGTACGGCGGCGACCCAGGAGGCCAGGCCGGGCAGGTCCCCGTCGCGGGCAAGGGCCAGCAACGGGCCGACTCCGGTGATGCCGGTGAGCAGGACACCGGCCGCCCAGGGCGCGAGGCTGCGCCCGACCGGGCGTGGCAGCGCGGCGAGCAGCGCTGCCACGCCGTACTCGTGGGGGCGGGTGCCGAGGCGGGACCAGAGCAGCACCGGCCAGATCCAGGCCAGCGGGAGCACCACCCGGATGGCGCCGTCGCCGGTGGCGACCAGGGCGGCGAGGGTGATCAGGGCGACCCCGGCCCACCACCACCAGGCCACGCCGTGCAGCAGGATGCGCACCTCACCGACGAGCAGTCGAAGTGCCGGGAGGCGGCCGGGGGTCGTAGGTGTGCTGGGCAGGGCGGCGGGTGCGGCCCAGTCCACGGTGGCCGGGTCGGCGGCACGTCGGGGTCGTGAGCCGGCCCGGTCCGGGTCGAAGCGGTCGAACCAGAGCGCCGGCAGCACCGCGACGGCGACGGCGAGCACGACCAGGGCGAGGCGGCCGAGCAGAAAGGAGCCGTCGGGGGAGAAGCCGTTCCAGTCGAAGACCCGAAGCGGTTGTTCCACGTAGGTGAAGCCCAGGCTGAACTCGCCATCGATGTCGACCTGTTGGGCGGCGAGGTCGGCCCGCGCGGACGCCACCGCCTGGTGTACCCCGAGCCCGCCCAGCGGGAGGCCCGCCCCCTGGCCGCCGACGGCGACGGCCAGCCAACCGAAGAACCACAGGATGTTCCCGAACCCGCCCCGGAGGACCGGGAGCGTGTCGAAGAGCAGGGCGGCCGCGACCGTGAGGACCGTTGCGGGCAGGGTGATCACCAGGAAGGGCAGCAGCAGTCCGGGCAGGTCGAGTGATCGGGACTCACCGCGGACCAGTTGCAGGACCAGGGCCGTCGCCGCCAGCGCACCGAGCACGGAGGCCAGCAGCAGGACGCCGCTGAGCAGCTTCCCGGCCAGGTACGCGGTGCTCCGCAGCGCGGTGGCTGCCAGCAGCCGCCCCACGCCCGACCGGTCGTCGCGTTCCAGTGAGCCGCGCACCAGGTGGAAGCCGCCCAGCGTGAGCCAGAGCGTCCCGGCCAGGGCGGTGCTCAGCCCCACGTAGGCGCCGGTGTAGCGGCCCCGCCGGTCGCCGATCTGCAGGATCACCCAGTGGGAGTCGGCGGGCGGGACGGCGAGCAGGCCCAGACCCAGAGCGGCGAGCAGGACGACCAGGTAGGCGGGGCGTCGGACCCGGTCGCGGAAGTCGGCGAGTGCGACGCCGAGGACGGCGCTCACCGGCCGATCCCGGTGACCGTGGCGAGGTAGGCGTCCTCCAGGTCGGGTACGGCCGTTTCGGCGCCGCCGGGCCGATGGTCCGACAGCAGCCGCAGCCGGACGCCCTCGGGAGTCCGGACCAGCCGGCTGACCAGATGCCGGGACCGCACGGCGGCCAACTCCTCGGGGCGGACCAGCAGCTCCCAGACCAGCCCGGTGGTCCGCCGGAGAAGCTCCTCCGGCGTGCCCCGGTAGTGCAGCCGGCCCCCGGCCAGTACGGCGATGTCGCGGGCCACCGAATCGATGTCGGAGACGATGTGGGTGGAGAGCACTACCACCCGGTCGACGGCCAGCTCGCTGAGCAGATTACGGAACCGGACCCGCTCCTCCGGGTCGAGGCCGGCGGTCGGCTCGTCGACGATCAGCACCCGGGGGTCGCCGAGCAGCGCCTGCGCGATGCCGACCCGGCGCAGCATGCCGCCGGAGTACCCGCCGAGCGGGCGCCGGCCGGCCTCGGTGAGGTTGACCAGGTGCAGCAGCTCCTCGATCCGGGACCGGGCGGACCGGGCGCCGAGCCCCTTGGCGGCGGCCAGGTAGGCGAGGAACTCGGGCGCGGAGAGGTTCGGGTAGGCGCCGAAGTCCTGTGGCAGGTAGCCGAGTTCCCGGCGCAGCGGCTCCGGGTGGGCGACCGCGTCCCGGCCCCGCCAGCGGAGTCGGCCGGTGCTGGGACGGGTGACGGTGGCGGCGATCCGCATCAGCGAGGACTTGCCCGCGCCGTTCGGGCCGAGCAGGCCGAGCAGTCCCGGGCCGAGGTGCAGGTCGACGCCGTCGACGGCGCGCTTGCCGCCGCGGTAGGTCTTGGTGACCTCGACGAGTTCGAGGACGGGCGGTTGCACGGGACTGACCTCCAGAGCGTGGACGGATGTGTCACGTCGAGGGTCCGCCAGGTCGGGGAGTCGCGCATCTGCCGTTCGGCAGAGATTCGTCAGGTGGTGGGCAGCACGGCTCGCACCCGCCAACCCGTGCCGTGCGGACCCCGGTCGAGGGTGCCGCCGACGCTCTCCACCCGGGCCGCCAGCTCGGGCAGGCCGCTGCCGCCGCCCCGGCGGGCTCCCCGCCGGCGCGGACCGGTGTCGGTCACGGTGACGGTGAGGACCGGCCCGCCGGTGACATCGACGGTGACCGAGGTCGTCGCGGCCGCATGGCGGCGGACGTTGGTGAGCGCTTCCAGCACCACCCGGTAGGCGAGGTCCTCCACGCCGGAGGGCAGGCTCAGCCCGTCCGGCAGCCGGAGTTCGGCCCGCTCGGAGAACCGGCGGACGGTCTCCGGCAGGTCGGCCAGGCCGTACGCCCGGTTCGGCGGGGCGTCGGTGCGCAACGCGGCGACCGTCCGGTCCATCGAGTCCAGGGCGCGTAACCCGGCGGCCTCCACTCGGGCCAGCAGTTCGGCCTGCTCCGCGTCCTGCGGCGGGTCGGCCCACTGCGCGGCCTGCACCTCCAGCACGATGCCGGTCAGCTCGTGCGCGACGAAGTCATGCAGATCGGCGGCGACCTGGAGCCGCTGCCGCTGCAGGGCGGCGCTGGTGGCCCGGCGGCGGCGGGCCGCGAGGGTGCGCAGGTACAGCGCGACGCCGACCACGCACCCGGCGGGGAACAGCAGCAGGGCGCAGCACAGGGCCAGCGCCGCGGGCTCGGGCGGCGCCTCGACGAGCCGGAACCTGACCGGCGACAGGACTGCGGTCAGCCCCAACAGCGGCCCCAGGAAGGCTGCCTGACGTTCCGGTGCCCGTCGCACCGTCCGCCCGAGCAGGCCCAGCAGCGCGGGCAGCTCGGCGGTGGCCCAGAGCACCGCGTGTCCCTTCGGCCCCCGGAACGCCAGGTCGACGGCGAGCGAGAGCGCGCAGACCAGCAGCAGCGGTGCGGCCGGGACCGGGCCGGTCCTGCACCACGGCCGGGGGAGGAGGAGCACGGTGACGGTGAGCGCGGCCGGTACGGCGGCCACCAGGGCGGTCGGCAGGTCGAGCGGGGCCGGCAGGAGCACCAACGCCCCGGCCGCCGCCGCCCACACGGTCCGGCGGGTCACCCCGGGTAGCCCATCTCCCAGGCGTGTACCGCGATGCCGACCCGGTTCCGCACCCCCAACTTCCGTTGCACGCTGGCTACATGGGTCTTCACCGTGCCGGGCGAGATGAACAGCTCACGGGCGATGTCGGCGTTCGTCCGACCGAGCGCGACCTGTCCGGCGATCTCGACCTCGCGCTCGGTCAGCGGCTCCTGCGGCGGGGCGACGGCGGGCCGCGGGGGCGGTGCGGCGGTGATGTGCCGGAGCAGCCGGACGGTGATCTCGGGGCTGATCAGGCTGTCCCCGGCCACGGCCGCCCTGACCGCCGCCACCAGCAGGGCCGGTCCGGACCGCTTGAGCAGGAAGCCCGAGGCGCCGTGGCGCAGCGCCGGGTAGACGTACTCGTCCAGGTCGAAGGTGGTCACCACGACCACCCGGACGCCCTCGGGGCCGCCGGCCAGCCGCCGGGTCACCTCCAGGCCGTCGAGCCCGGGCATCCGGATGTCCACCAGGGCCACGTCGGGCCGCAGTTCCCGTGCGGCCGCGAGTGCGGTGATCCCGTCCGGGGCCTCGCCGACCACCTCCAGGTCCGGCTGGCTCTCCAGAATGCGGCGCAGTCCCCGCCGCACCATGTCCTGGTCGTCGGCGATCAGTACGCGAATGGTCATGGTCCGCCATCCTGCCACCCGCCCGGGCCGATGATCTGCCCGGTACCTGAGACGCCCATCCCGCTGGGCCCCGGGGACGGGGATGGCACAGACGGCAGCCCTGTGCGACTGACGTGGCGTCATGCCGGTACGAGGTTCGGGTACGCAGAGGAGGCGTAGCCGAACAGGCGTCGCTGGTCGGGTGGGGCGTGCGGCGGTCCGGGTGGTCATGGTGAGGGCCGCGCACGCCCCTGTGCGGAGGCGGTGGCGCAACGCCAGCGCCCGCCACCCCGAGGTCCTCGCGGCCGAGCGCAAGGAGCGCGTCCTGCCGTCCATCTCCTCGCCCTGGCCCGTGGGCCCCTGTCGCGAGGATGCTCACCCCACGGTCCGTCCGAGCCGCCACCGACCGACGCTCAGGCCGGGGGCAGGGGCGGCGGATTGTCGAGGAGGAGGTCGTGACCGACGTCGGTGAGGGTGTGGCGGACCTGCTTGCCCTCGCGGCGGGTGGCGATCAGGCCGGCCGTGCGCAGGGCGACGGCATGGGCGGAGGCGGAGGGCGGGGTGACGCCGAGCCGCTGGGCGAGCTCGGTGGTGGAGCAGGCGCTGCCGGCGATGGCGCGCAGGACGCGGGCGCGGGCGGGGCCGAGTACGGCAGCGAGGCCGTCGACGGCCGGTGTCCGGGCCGCAGGCTCGGCGGTCGGGGCGGCGATCGGGTGCAGCAGCAGGCTCTGGCGGTCCGGCCCGGCCAGCAGGCTGATGCTCCGCTGGACGAAGTAGTTGGGCCGCAGTTCCAGGCCCCGGCCGCCGAGCTCGAAGGAGCCCTCCAGTTCGCCGAGGGTGCACTCCAGCACTCCCTCGTCCCGCCAGACGGCCTTCGGGTGAAGCGAGTCGAGCATTTCGCCGACCCCGGAGCGGGCGGCGGTGCGGGCCCGGGCGGCGATGTCGGCCTCCAGTGCGCGGCGGATGTCGGGCCAGTCCGGGGCGAGGCAGGACCGGAACAGCGCCCAGGCACCGTCGCTGACCTCGCGCAGGCCCCGGCTGCCGTCCTCGCGCAACCGGGCCAGGGCAGCCGGGACTTCCGGGCCGCTGCCGAACATCGCGACACCCTCCTCCACGGCCTGCTGCGGGACGGAGAGGAGCGCGTCGAGCTCGTCGGTCAATTGCCGGCGGACGGCGTCGAGGTCCGCCACCATGAAGTCGGGGACGCCGACCGGGCTCGCGTTGACCACCTCGAGGAAGCGCACGGCCCGGTGGGGCACGTGGCGGCGGACGTCCCGCCACCAGCGCTCGCTGCGCGACCCGCTGCCCTGGTGAACGCCCAACCGGGCCGAGCCGGCCATCAGGTGGTCGAGCGGGGATATGACGAACCGGGTCCTCGCGAGGTCCGCGACCCCGAACCTCAGTGCGATCACGAACCTTCCTCCGGTTTCCCGCAGCCGTCCTGACCTGCCGCGTTGTTGACTATTAGGCCCAGAGGCTAATGCATGGCCGTCCGGCCGTCCCCGTTGGCATGCTCTCACTCGTTGGCGCGGCTCAGGCCCGCTCCGGCCCCCACCACGAGGGGAGTGGGGGCCGGAGCACGATCCTCGACCGGGCATTCGTTGAACCGAACGCCCGGCATCGCCCGGCGAACCGTGCCCCACCAGTGCCCGATTGGCTTCCGCTCAGTGCGCGTGCCCCGTGGCCCGAGAACGGGGTGGAGGCGGTCAAGTACTGGATCTCGAACCTGCCCACCGACATCCCCACCAGGACCTGGTCCGACTCGCGAAGTCACACTGGCGGGTCGAACACGACTACCGCGAGCTGAAGACCCGCCTGGGCCTGGACCACTACGAGGGCCGCTCCTACAACGGCTGGCACTGCCACGTCACCCTCTTCAGCGTTGTCCACCCGGTCCTCACCGAACAGCGCTCCGCCCCAGAAGCCCGGCCAGGGCCTGACCTCCCAGCAGACCCTGGACCTCCTCCAACCCGTCATCGCCACCTGGGCCGGCCACTGCCCCACATGCCGACGACCCACCCCATGGCAGACCTACGGCGCCATGGCGGATGCTCTACGAGACGTGCGCTCGCTCCGAGGAGATCCTGGACGTCAACATCGAGGACCTGGACCTGGCCGGTCGCCGCCGGGCGGTGAAGGCCAAGGGCGCCCGGCCCAAGGTCCGCCGCCGCGGCGCGACGCGCGAGGCGTACGTGTTGGAGACGGTCTACTGGGGCGCCGGGACGGCTCGGCTGCTGCCGAGGCTGATCCGGGTGCTGAAGGCTTCGCCGCGGGCGGGCGCGCGGTTTCGGCGCGCCTCGACAGGGCACTGGATGCCGAAGGCCGTCTGGTGGACGCCGTGCTCGTGCCCGGCTGGCAGTGTGCACTACCGGGGGCGTTGACGGGGTAGCGGGCGCCGCAGATCCGCACCGGAGGCACCGACGTGCCGCAAGGCCCCTGTCATTGGCGTGGGATGGGTACGCCTGCGGAGCGGAGTCTGGCCTCGGTGAGCGCGGTCAGGCGGGCTGAGACCGGGGCCTGGTCCCCGCGGTGGTTGTTGATCAGCCGGTACTGGGTGGAGGCCTTGTTCCAGGCCCGCTGGCTGGTGGGGTTTCCCAGCAGCGCGGGGTTGGCGAGGTAGTGGTCGGCCATGGCGGTCGCGAGTTCTTCGATCCTCGGGTCGTCCGGTTCCCAGGTCTCGGCCTCTTGACCGCGCTTGGCCAGGTCGATGTACCCGGGGTCCTCCAGCCGGTGTTCGAGCTGGGACAGGAAGCCGTCGAAGCCCGCCGGCACCAGCACCCTGGCCAGCACCAGGGCCTCGCGCTGCGCGGCCACGTAGTCGGGGCCGAAACCGAGGCCGGGCATCCGGTCCAGGATCGCGCAGGCGCGCTCGGGCAGCAGGGCCCGGTCGCCCTCGGCGAGCCGGTGCAGCATGTCGAGGCGCGCGACCAGGTCCGCGATCCGTTGGTTGAGCTGCTGTGCGACGTCGGCGAGGGCGTTGGCGAACTGGCCGGCGTCGGCGTCGAGCAGTGGCCCGATCTCGGCCAGCGGCACCCCGGCGGCGGCGAGCGTCCGGACCTGCACCAGCCGCAGCAGCTCCTTCGATCCGTACCGTCGGTAGCCGGAGGCGTCGCGCTGCGGCTCGTCGACCAGCCCGTGCTGGTGGTAGTGCCGCACCGTCTTCACCGTGACGCCGACGAACGCCGCCGCCTGTCCGATCATGACCCCGCTCGTCATCCGCTCAGCCTGCCTCGTGCTCGGGCTCGGCCACGACGCACAGCGTGGCCGAGCAGGGGAAGGGGCCGCGCAAAGCCCGTCCGGCCCGGCGCGGCCCCGGTTCGCGTTGTGTCTGACGCACGACCGGGAGGGGCCGGCCCTCGAAGCGTACGGGCCCGGGCGTTCAGCCCGTCGGCCGCGCCGGATCGGCCTGCCCGCCGCCGAACACCTCGCTGACGAGCTGCTGTTGGGCGGTCTGGAATGCCGGTGCTATGGACATGTCGGCGTCGTCCACGTAGGTCAGCCCGGCGGTCATGGTCGTGCGGCCGTCGGGCGTGCTGTACATCAGCGACGCCGAGCCGATGGTGGCGCCGTTGTGGTGGAAGACGGTGCCGCCGCCCGGGCCCAGGTCCTGGGCGAACACCCCCAGGCCGTAGCCGATCGTGGCCTCCGGGGTGCGCATCTCCGCCAGCAGTCCGGCCGGCAGGAGCCTGCCGCCCATCAGTGCCGAGAAGTACGTGTGCAGGTCCTTGGTGGTCGAGATCATGTCGCCGCCGGCCGCGACCCAGGAGGGGTTGTGGCGGGTGACATCGACCGTCTTCTCCCGCCCGGTGTCTTCGTAGCGGTAGTAGCCGTGGTTGTGAGGCTCGGGGATTTCCGGCGAGGTGCCCGGCGCCACGGTGCCGGTCAGCCCCAGCGGCCCCAGGATCAGCCGCTGCAGCTCCTCGGCGAACGACCGGCCGGTGACGCTCTCGATCACCAGCCGGGCCAGCACGTAGTTGGTGTTGGAGTAGCTCCAGCCCGACCCCGGCGCGAACCGCGCGGGCTTGGACAGCGACAGCCGGACCAGCTCCTCGGGCAGGTAGGTGTGGAATCGCTTGTCCACCCACTCCTTGCCCCGCCAAGGGACCCCCGGCGCGACCGTCCCGTCCTCGTAGAGCTCGCCGGTGTGGCTGAAGATCCCACTGGTGTGCTGCAGAAGCATTCGCACCGTGATCCGCCGGTCCAGCCCGAAGCCGGGCAGGTAGTCACCGGCCGGGGTGTCCAGGCCGATCCTGCCCTCGGCCACCAGCATGAGCACCGAGGTCGCGATGAAGTTCTTGGTGCTGCTGCCGATCCGGAAGTGTCCGTCGGTCAGCGGCTTGGCGCTCTGGCCGAGCTCGCGCGCCCCGGCACTGCCGACCCACTCGCCCTGCTCGTCGTTCACCCGCAGCTGCACCCCGAGGAGACCGGACTCGACGATCTCCTCGATCGCCTTCTGCAGCTCCGGACGATCCTGCTCCTGACCGGGAAGGGTGATGGACATGTTGCTCCTTCAGATCTGCTGTGCCCGCGTCGGCGTCGGGCCGTTGCGACGAGCTTCCAGCCTGACCCGAGGTCAACCTCAACTGTGTTCCAGCTCACAGTGTGACGGCGGCCGTGAAGATGCCTCACTCTTGATCTGCGGTGTCCGGAGCGCGCAGGGGGCCGCAGGCCCCCGGGCAGCTCCGGCGGCCGGAAGGAGTACCGGCCGAGCATGCCGACGTGGTGACGCACGAACGGGGAGAGCCGGGCCACGTCCCGGTCGCGGACCTCGAAGCCCTCGGTGCGGAGCTGGTTGACGGCCGCGCCCGTATCCCGGGTGTTGAACAGCACCAGCGCGTTGAGGATCAGACCGAGCGCGCCGATCTGGTCCTTCATCCCGTCCTGGTAGTTCTGGTAGAGCTGCCCGGCCCGGCCGTGGAAGATCTTCCGGGCGAGCGCGTGGCGGCCCTCCTGCAGGTTGGCCTGCGTCTTGATCTGCGCGCAGTGCTCACACACAGCGGCCCCGCGAGGTGAACGGCGGCGAATGGAACCTGCCCCGGCGCAGCCGTCGATCGCCGCGCGCGTCGCCGTCTCCGGGGTGGAGGCGCAGATCCTGCGGGACCTGGCCGCGTCGATGGCCGCCGCGGCCGGAAACTGCTGCGGCGATGTCACGGGCGTGTTGCTCGCGATGGCTTTTCCGGTGCACCCCTTGATCGTCTCCCGGTCGCGTGTGAATGTGGCCGGACGCCCGGTGATCTCTCCGGGCCCCGACAGTCGAACCGCGCCGCTCCGTGCCGAGCTCGTCGCGGAAAACGGAGGAACCGGTGCCGTCGCCTTCGCAGCCCCTACGCAAGCTGGGCTTCCTGACCATCGGGCTGTTCGACCCCGCCGACCCCGGTCGGGGGCACGAGTCGACGCTCCAGCTCATCGAGCTCGGCGAGCAGCTGGGATTCGACAGTGCCTGGGTGCGCCACCGGCACCTCCAGCACGGGATATCGTCCCCCGTCGCCCTGCTCGCCGCGGCCTCGCAGCGCACCCGCCGCATCCAGCTGGGCACCGCGGTCATCCCGCTGGGATGGGAGAACCCGCTGCGCCTGGCGGAGGACCTCGCGACCACCGACATCCTGTCCGGCGGCCGGCTCAATCCCGGTATCAGCGTCGGACGGCCGGGCCACTGGGACCAGGTCGCCCCCGCGCTGTATCCGGACACCGCCGAGTCCGAGGAGTTCGGCTACGAGCGGGTCCGGCGGCTGCTGGGCTTCGTCAAGGGCGAGCCCGCCACCGACTTCAGTGGCGTCGAGGGCATCGAGGTGTACTCCGACCGGGTCCAGCCCGTCGCGCCCGGTCTGGCGAGCCGCATCTGGTACGGCGGCGGGAGCCTGCGCTCGGCCCGGTGGGCGGGTGAGCAGGGGCTGAGCCTGCTGAGCAGCAACGTGGTGCGGGCGGAGGAGTCGGAGGACTTCGCCGAGATCCAGCGCTCGCAGATCGAGGCCTTCCGTGCCCACCACCCCGAGGGCGGGCGCGCCCGGGTCTCCCAGGGGCTGGTGGTCATCCCCACCGACAGCGCCTCGGCGGAGCAGCGCGCGAAGTACCTGGACTACGCCCGGAGCCGGCTCCCGCGCACCGCAGCCCCGCAGGGGCCGGCGCGCATGATGTTCGCGGCGGACCTGGTGGGGACGTCCGTCGAGATCGCCGAGCGGCTGTACGCCCACGCCGGGTTCCGGGAGGTCGACGAGGTCGTCTTCGCCCTGCCGTTCACCTTCGGTCATCGGGACTACGTGCAGATCCTCACCGACATCGCGACCCGGCTCGCCCCCGCGCTCGGATGGCAGCCGACCCTCTGAACCGGCGCCGTTCCGTCCCGGCCGGAGCGTGGGCGCGCCGCAGCCGGGCCGGGCGGCGCCGCACGGAGGCGCGGCGGGCCTCCCGGACGAAGCGGTCACCGGATCGGACCGGGCCGGGGTGGAGACCACGCCAGTTAGGTCACCGTCGTAGAGCTCGGTCACCGGTCCTACGCCGTTCCGCCTGCCGGTGTCCTGGTCAGGAGGGCGGGCGTGCCCTCGTGGTCCCGGTAGGACAGGAAGGTGCCCGACGGATTGCCACCGGAGAGGTAGGTGATGGCCGGCTCGGCCATCACCCGCGAGGGGAGCCTTTCCAGCCGGGCGATCGCCTCGGCCACGGGGACGAACTCCACCGCCACCACCTCGCCGTCGGGATCCCGGACCTTCGGATCCCCCTCCGTCTCGGCCTCGAAGACGAACGCCAGGGTCGAGTCGCCGAGCTGCGGCCGGGAGTACTGCACGGCGTACGCGAGCGCCCCGAGCTCTCGCAGGGCGAGTCCGGTCTCCTCGGCGATCTCCCGGGCCGCTGCCTCGGCCATCGCCTCGTACGGCTCCACCTTGCCGGCCGGCAGCGACCAGACGAGTTCGCCGGCGTCCCCCCGATGGGCCACCAGTGCGACCTCCGCGTCGCGGCGCAGTACCGCCGCCACGATCGTGTAGAGCCGCATCGCCGTCTCCTCCTCCTCACCGTTCGCCATCGTCGGTCCTCTCCTTCCGTCTTCCCCACCGCAGCGGGACGGCTGACCGTGTCGTGTGATCGGCCGCGATCCGGTCGGTGACGCCGTCGCTCTCCACGACCACCTGACGGCCCGCCAGGCCCGCCAGTTCCCCGGCCGGGTGTTGGAAGAGGCCTGACCGGCACCCCGTCCGGGCGCTCTCGTCGGCCGTGGAGGGAGCACGCGCAGGCCCGGCACCCACGCCGGGGGTGCCGGGCCTGCGGTCACGCGTTGCCGCCGGGGACGTTCAGGCCGATGAGGGCCCGGCCGTCCGGCTCCGGGCCCTACACGTCGCCGGACGGACCCCGGTGCGGGGCCCGTCCGGCGTCACCGGCGTGGCACGGCTGTTCAGGAGCGGCGGCCCCGGCGGCGGAAGACGGCGACGAGGACGGCGCCGGCCGTCAGGGTGATCGTCGCCACCAGGGCGGCGGGCCCGGCGAGGCTACCGGTTTCGGGGAGCGCGCCGTGGCCGTGGTCCGGCCGACCGCTGGGGCTGTGATGCGGGCTGTGGCCGTGGCTGGGGCTCGGCTCGGTCGTCGGAGTGCTGGTGGGGGTGGGGCTCGGCGACGAAGTGGGGCTGGGGCTGGGCGTCGGGCTGGGGCTCGGGCTGGGCACGACGACGTCGACGGACGCGCGGCAGGCCGGGTCGGTGCTGCCGACGAGGCAGTTGCCGCCGGGCTGGTCGCCGGTGACGGTGTTGGTCAGCTTCTTGTCGCCCGCGGCCGGGTCCTTGACGGTGACGCTGTAGGTCAGCCGGGCGCTCCCGCCGATGGCCAGCTCCCCGGTCCAGTTGAGGTGGGGGGCGGTGTAGGTGGTGGTGCCCGTGGTGGTGGTGACGTCGCCGTTGTAGGTGGCGTCGTCGAGGACGCCGGTCAGGTCGTCGGCGACGGTCAGGGCCGTCAGCGCGGTGTTGCCCGTGTTGGCGATGTCCACGTGGTACGTGACCTGGTCGCCCGGGCGGGCGCTGGTCCGGTCGGCGGTCTTGGTGACGGTGTAGGCGGGCTTGGCGGCCACCGTGTTGCGCACGGTGTTGCTGGTGCGCTCCTGGCTCCGGCCGGTCTGCTGGCCCTTGAAGGTGACGGCGGCGGTGTCGTCCAGGGTGGTGCCCGGGGCGCTGTCGGCGGCGACCTTGACCTTGAAGGAGATCGTGGCGCTCTCACCCGGGGCGAGGTCGGGGTGGGTACAGGTGACGACGGCGCCGGCGGCCGAGCAGGCGGGGTTGGAGTCGGCCACGAAGGTGGTACCGGCCGGGATTCGGTCGGTGAGGGTGACGTCGGTGGCGGTGTCCACGTCGGTGGTGGTGCCGTCGGGGTGCTGGTTGGTGAGGGTGAAGGTGTAGGTGACGGTGCCGTCGGGGTCGACCAGGCCGGGTGGGTTGTCGTTCGTCGTCCCGGCCGGGTCGTTGGCCTTGCTCAGCTGCAGGTCGGGCTCGTGGGCCTCGACGGCCAGCCAGACCGCCTGGGGGTGCAGCGCGTCGCCCGCGCCGTTGATCTGGAGCAGCGCCTGGGTGCTGCCGGCGGGGATCCTGCCGGTCACGTCGATCATCCGGGCGTCGTAGCCGTAGTTGTTGACCGGGGCCGGGACGCGGGTGGTGATGTTGGCGCCGGTTCCGTCGGCGGCGACGTTGTCGATCCGGCTGGTGAAGGCGTTGTCGGTGGCGACGCCGGTCGGTCCCGGCATCGGCAGCGGGGTGAGGTTGGCCAGGTCGGAGCCGACCAGGGCCTGGTCACCTGCGATCGGCGCGTCGCCGTCGCCGAGGGTGACGCCCATGGTGGCCGCCGGTGCGCCGCCGGCCGGGGTGCGGATGCCGGCCAGGGTGAGGGTGGTGAGGTTGTCGGGAGAGCGCAGCAGCTGGTAGCCGTCCCAGACCTGCAGGTAGCGCAGGGGCTGCGCCGGGTCCTCGTAGGCGACGACCAGGGACCAGCCGCCCCAGCAACCCACGTTGTTGCCGCCGAAGTTCTGCGCGGAGGAGCGTCCGCTGCAGGCCTGGATGTCGGAGACGGTGTAGCTGCCCGCGCCCGCGGCCCTGACCTCGGCGGTGACGTCCTTGACGGCGCCGGCGGCCATCAGCGGTTCGGGCGGGGTGCCTCCGACCTGCTGGTCGAAGTAGTCGTAGGTGTCCGCGGTGATCTGCTGGTAGCTGCCGGAGCCGGGGACCTTCCAGTACACCTGGTTGCCGGTGGCGAGGTCGCCGGAGGTGCCGTTGGTGCTGGTGCCGGTGGGGTTGAACTGCCAGTAGAGCCGCGCGGAGAGCACGGTGGCGCCGGCCGGGAGCAGCAGCTGCGCGGAGGAGGCGTTGGGCCCCGGGGCGGTGGGGTCGGACTTGACGAACATGGTCCGGCCGTTGTTCGAACCCTCGGTGTCGGAGCAGACGGTGCCGTCGCTCGAATCACAGGTCAGCACGGAGTTGGAGGCCATCGTCAGGTTGCCGTGCGCGAGCTCGGTGACGACCGGGTCCGGGCCGATCGGACGCTGGGTCCCGGCCCCGCGAACGGACCCGGCCCGGTGCTCGGTGTTGGCCGCGCGCTCGCCCGGCCGGTGCTCGGCGCCGACTGCAACGGGCACCGCCACGGCCAGCGAGGCAGCCGCACAGACGCCGGTCATGGACACCAGTACGGCTCGGCCGCGGCCTGGACGGCCGCTCGGTCGGCGGTGACGGGTCACGTGTGAAGCCTCTTCTCGGTAGCAGTCCGCAGTGCCTGCCGACCGCGAGTGGCATGCCACGGCCGGGCACTGGTGGCCGGCCCCGAGCGTCGCACGCGCTGTCGACCGGCCAGAGGCGGCTCGCGACGGGCGTCACTCGTTCGGCGTAGCCCCACGGTCGCGGCCACTCCGGGCCCGGCACCGCGTCCGCAGCACGTGCGGCTCTCCCGTCGGTGTCATTGACGGAGTCCGCCGTGGCGTGCTGCGGGAGGACGATCGGCGCTCATCCCGTCCGGGGGCGTTGTCACGTTGGTGGGGGCGCGGTCGCCTGAGGCTGGGTCAGGGTGTGCACCTCCACCGGATACCGTTGTCCCTTGTACGACGGCGGCGCGGACGGCACGGGTGATCCCCCTCAGCACGGCCGATCCGAAGATCATCCCACCCGTCAGCCAACGTGACAGCGCCCTTGAGCCTCGACCCGCGCGAAGTCACGCACGAGGTCCGGCAGGTGGTAGCGGATCTCTCCACCACCCTCGGTTCGACGGGCATCGACCAATCGCAGGTCCACGAGCTCCTCGACCAGATCAGTGGCGTCGATCTCCGAGACGCCGAGGAGGGCGGACGCCTCGCGCACGGAGAAGCACTGCTCTCCTCGCAAGCCCAGCAGGAGGAACGCCTTCGCGCTCGTGGGGTTCAAGTGGTGGAACGTCGCGGCGAGGCTCGCACGGACATCGAGGTCGTTGTGCGCGAGTTCCATCAGCCGGCGGTCGTCGTCCGCCAACCGATCCGCGAACTGCCCCAACGACCAATGGGGACGAGCCAGGAGACGTGCCCCCGCGATGCGCAGGGCGAGAGGCAGCGAGCCGGTGAGCCGTCCGATCCGTGCGGCCTGTGCGGGGTCGGTGGAGAGCCGTTCGGGACCGATGATTTCGCTCAGCATGCGCAGCGCATCGTCCGCGCACATCGCGTCCAACTCCACCATACGAGCCCCCTCCAGGCCGGTGAGCCGTCGGCGGCTGGTGATCAGGGTGGCCCCCGCCCCGAGCAGCGGACGGACCTGGCGCTCGTCGGAGACGTCGTCGAAGATCGTGAGCGTCCGACTGCCGAGTTCGGACCGGTACACCTCGCTCAATTCGTCACCGCTGAGGAACTCGTCGACCTCTTCCACTCCGAGCATGCGGAGGAGCCTGTGCTGGGCCTGGCTCGGCGTCACGGGGTCGGCCGACATACCTCGCAGGTCGATGTGGAGTTGGCCGTCGGGAAAACGGCTCCGCACGAGGTTCGCCACGTGCACCGCCAGGGCGCTCTTACCCGTGCCCGCGCTCCCGGTGATCACCACGATAGGCGGGACGTCCGCCGGCTCTGCGAGGATGGTGCAGATCTGCGCGATCTCCCGGTCCCGCGCCGTGAAGTCGCCCAGGTCGGGCTTGAGGTGGCTGTGTTCCAGGGCTGTCACGCCGGGCTGGCCGTTCCCCTTTGGCGTGTCCATGCTCAAGTGCCGTCGGCCTCGGCCGTCCGGGGTGCCGGGCGTCACCGCGCGGCCGCAGGACAAGGCGATCGTCCGAATCGGCTCGCCCGCCAGGATCTGGAGCTGGATGCTCTGGAGCTCCTGGGCCGGCTCGATGCCGAGCTCGTGGGTCAGCCTCCGGCGGCAGTCCTGGAACACCCGGAGGGCGTCGGCCTGGCGGCCGGAGCGGTAGAACGCGATCATCAGGAGCGCCGCCAGGTGCTCTCGCAGTGGGTTCTCCACCAGCAGACTGATCAGCTCCGCCGTCGCCTGGGCATGCAGTCCGAGAGCGATGTCAATGCCTATCCGGTCTTCCAATGCCGACAGGCAACGCTCCATCAGGCGACTGCGTTGAGTGTCGAAGAACTCGGTGGAGAGTGGGGTGAAGGCCTCACCGCGCCACAGGCCCAGCGCCGTGTCCAGGCGCTCGCGGGCGGTGGGCAGATCGATGTCCACCAGGGCGACGCCCTCGGCAACGGTCTGCGTGAAGACGTTGAGGTCGACCTGGTCCCTGTCGACGAGCAAGGAGTAGCCGGTGTCGATCAGCGGCAGCAGTTCACTCGCCCGGGCGTCGCCGACCTCAGGGTCCAAGGCGCGGCGCAGGCCCCCCACGTACTTGTGTACGAGGTTCCGCGGATTACCCGGCAGTTCCTCGCCCCAGACCGCCTCGATGATGTCGGAGATCGCGTGCGGCTGACCGGTCGCCAGCAGCAGCCGGGCCAGGACCGCCCGCTGCCTGGCCGACCCCAGATCGACCTCGCGGCCGCCCGTCCACGCACGGATCGGGCCGAGCAACTCGAAGCGGAACGACTTGGCGATCGCATGCGGAGAAGGAAACACGGATCTCACTTTCACGGTGAACACCTGCTGCTGGGCTGGCAGAGGTGGAGGTCTGGCGGCGCTGGTCTCTGTTCGTCGAATCGTCGGCTCGTCAGAGCCTGATAGGGGCCGTCCTGAGTGGAGAGCTCACGCGGGTGCCCCAGCTGAACGAGCGGCCCGGCCGCATGGCCACCGACCCGGTGCCGTGGTCGATGCGGATGACGTTGTCCAGGGAACGGGCAGCCTGCCGGAATCGCACACGATCCTGCCGACCTCCAGGGCGACGGTCGCGGAGACGAGCGCGGTGACGAGGGAGGAGAGGGCGACCGGCGTGTGCGGAGGGACAGCGGCCGCGTCCGGGAGGCGGTCCTTGACGACCTGGCCCACGCGAACGGCGAACCCGGTGGCAAGCGTCTGCAAACGAAGGGGTTCGTCCAGGGGCACGTCCGTGCGACCGAGAAGTGCCGGTGCCAGGAACGCCGACAGGTGGCCACCAGCCAAGTGGTTCACCGAATCGAAGTCGGCGGTGATCCCCGCGCGAAGGTTCGCTGCCGCTGCGACCCCGGCTCGATGGCCAGTCCCGGCCCACCACAGGGGCGAGCCGGCAGGACCGGGCGACTCGACGCCGCGGTCGAGCCCCGGACCACCATCGGCCAGCAGCATTCGGCTGATCAACGCGCAGAGCATGAAGTCCACGGACGCTGCGGCGGAATCCTCGATGAGACCTGCGGGTATGTCGTCGAGCGGAGGCACTTGCCTCTAGCCAACCATCGAGCGCCGCACCCAAGTTCGCACTCTTGATCAGCACTGTTTCCTCACTGGTGGTACTGCTGGTTCCACAAGGGCATCAGTCGCACGGCGTCGAGTCGTTCGACGGCTGCATGCAGACGTGTCCCACGTGCGGCTGTGCTGTTGTGCGCTGCCTGACGGCAGCCGCCCAGCCGAAGTACGGGAATCTGAACCTCACGCCGGCCCGAAGGGCGGCCGCCATCACTGCCGCGAGGAGGACGGACGTGGCGCCGTTCGCGTGGCGGTGATCACGCAGTGCCGGTCATTCCGAGAACGAGGCATGCGTCTGCCCGATCCCGAAGTGAGCGGCCAACTGCCGTGATGTCAGTGACCGTTGTCGCTGGAGCCCGGGACCATCGCCCGACCGTCAGTCGTCGCCATCTTGACCCCTTCTTGTCTGCCGGCACGGACAACGAACGATCTCTCCGTGGCATGTCGTGCACGGATCAGTGAGGTCGTTGTGCTGCAAAGTTAAGAGGCGTACTCAAGGGAGGTCAAGGAGCGCCTTCCGGTTCTGGAGCCCACGGAGACCAAGTGTTGTGACTGAGCGTCACAAGAGCGCGTGTCAACGGATGTTGAGTCTCCCGTCGGCCGTCCGACGGGTTGATCGGATCTCGTGGTGCGACCCCACCGCTTCCACCGTTGATGACTCCAGACGTACTCAGCCTGCGACACCGCAGGTGAGGGGGAAACGTACCGTCAGGAGTCCAGTGCACCGGCCTGGAGCATCGGGGAGCGGTAAGGCCGCGAACGAGACCGTGGCGTCCGGCGGCCGCCGGACGCCACGGACGGGCGACAGCCGGCCCGGCCGGTCGCTCAGAGTGCTCGCAAAATAAAATGTCACATAACTTCTGTCGGCATCACCAGGGCGGGGTCCTGGTCGGCACGACGCCGCAGTGCCGCCAGCAAGTCCGACACCTCGTCGGCTCCCGGAGCCTCCGACAGGCGGGCGACGAGCCGCTCGCGCGGCGTTCCGCGGTCATGCACCAGCACCTCGACCGCTCGCTTGCCGCCCAGTTCGACCTCGATGGCTCGCACTGTCCGAGCGGTGTCCACATATCCGGTCCCGAACGGAACCAAGCCGGTCGCCTGAGGCCGGGCCTCCAGGGCGTCCGCCATGTGCACCGCCCAGGGAGCGGCTCCCTGCCCGACCTGGCGCTGCGCATCGGGGCCGACCTGCGCGAGTGCCGCACCCAGGCTTTCCATCGCGCGCAGCAGCGCCTCGGCGGCCGGAACGGGCAAGAAGGCTTCGTTGGATTCGAAGGAGATCACCAGGGGCTCCCGCCCCCTGCCCGGCCGTGCCGCGAAATAGGTGAGTGTCGGGTCGGCCGGATCGGTGGGCTCGTGACGGAACTCGCTCCGGGCGCGCGCGTCGCGTGGCATGCCTCGGTCGACGGATCCGCCGCGACGGGAGAGGAAGTTGTACTCCATCCTGAAGCGGGTATTGAATCCTGTGCTTTGCTGGCGTTCGTCCAGCAACTTCCGAAGCGCACGGGCGTCGTGGTCCGCGTTCCGGTGCAGGTTCTTGGTCGAGGCCTCCACAGTCTTCATGATTTCCTCCGGACGTCCCGCATCCGATGGAATGGAAACGGGAACGCGCAGCGCGCAGCAGTGAACGGCGGAAGGGTAGGCGAACCGGTTGGAGGAGATGACGCACATGGAAGCGGTGGGCAAGTCGGTGTAGCGGGCCATGGCGAATGCGTAGAGCCCCAGCAGCGCCTGGGCCGGCCACAGGCCGTGCCGCTTGGAGAGGGCGGAGACCGCGTGCTGGAGGTCTGCCGACTCGAATGTCGCTGTGTAGCCTGCCGATCGCCCTTCGTCCCATACCGGGTACTGCGTGGGGGCGGTGACGTCGAGCACCTCGCGCCAGCTCTCCAGGCCGTCGTTCTCGGCGTTGGCGCGAGCTTCCTGGATCAGCGCCTCGTCGATCGGCTGTCGGGGCGAAGGGCTGGCGGGTTCCGCTTTTCCGTGGCGCAGGGAGTTCAAGGCGCTGAGGAAGTCGCGACGGAGGATCTGGACACTCTGATGGTCGGCGACGATGTGATGGAATACTATCAGTACTTCTTTTGCTGAAGCTCCGTCGACAACGATCTCGAAACTGATCGGCGGCTCCGTGTCGCACGGCAGTGGCTTCTGCCGCAGCGCGGCCAGATAGGAATCCACCCAGGCGTCGCTGGTCGGGCTCGCTTCCGGCTCGACGGTCCTGATCCGCTCGCTGCCTGCTCGCCAGACGACCTGGACCGGGTTTCCGGACCCGTCCCGCCCGAAGGTAGTGCGGATGATCTCGTGTCGCCGCGAGAGCAGGGCAAGGGCGGCGCGAACGGCGGCGGTCGGGGTGGATTCCGGGACGGGCCATCGCTGGGTCAGAGTGCGGGTCCACGCGGCGTCCGGTGCCTTCGTGAGAATCTCTTCGTATTCCATGAGCTGCGCGATCTGCCCGAATGTCAGAGGGCCCTGCCGCTCGGGTTCGCCGGTGGACAGGTCGGAATCTGCGTAGGTCACGGCATGCTCCATTGCGCGGAGGGGAGGGATCGGAACAATCAGGATGATGTTCTGGAATCGTGATTGGCGCTTCGGGCTCCCGGCCCATGACAACGCCTCTGGCCGTTCTCGTTTACGACCGACCCGGCGGGCTGAGGCAGGCAACTGCCCGTCCGGTCGGATCACGCGCGAATTCGCCAGGTACGTCATGCATGCGAGGTCAGCAAAGAAGTCGACACAACACGCACCACTAATTCATCGACGGGCCCTGCCCGAGCTTGTGGGGTCGCTGGTGGTGGGGTGCGTTGATGCCGTCGGTGATCTGGGAGCGGTCATCAATGTCACCCACGGCTACCACCGATTACGGGACAGATTCCCGGCGAGGCGGGCGGTCAGCTCAGTGTTCCTGCGGCGGTATGTCCGCGACCTCCTCGGCGACCCTGCTCAATGCCGAAAGTGCGTCGGGCCGTTGAATGCCCGGCATGGCCACGATGACGTGGTCGATTCCCCACTCGGCGAGCCTGGTCACGTGCGCTACGGCGGCCTTCATGTCGTTACGCGGATCGGCCTTCCAAGGGAAGTTCGTGAGCGCCGTCTTCTCGAGCGCCGCGTAGGGCCGTCCGAGGCTGACGCAGTGGTCACGCAGCACGGCGAGCTTTCGCGGGAGATCGGGAGTGTCGAAGAGGTTGCAGGCGTCCCCGTATTGAGCGACCAGCCGCAAGGTCTTACGTTCGCCGGACCCGCCGATCAGGATGGGCGGATGCGCACGGTCGGCGTCGACCCGCCCCAACGGCAGGGGCGAGTTCAAGGGACGGTCGAGGCTGTAGTGATTGCCCACGTGGGGTGTCTGGTCGTCCGAGAACATCTTCAAGATGATCTGCAGAGTCTCCTCGAGACGTTCGAAACGCTCGGCAAGCGGAGGGAACGGCACTCCCAACCCCGTGTGTTCCTCCTCGTACCAAGCAGCTCCGATCCCGAGGTACGTCCGCCCCTTGGACAACACATCGAGTGACGTGATCAGCTTGCCGAGCAGACCGGGGTGTCGGTAGGTCACACCCGTGCAGAGCGCCCCCAGGCTGATTCGTGACGTGTGAGCCGCAGCGAACGACAGGGCGGCGTAGCCGTCGAGCATCGGGTCTTCAGGGCGCCCGTTGTTCCGCGCCTGGAAGAAATGGTCCATGACCCAGAGGCTGGCCAGGCCCGCCTGATCTGCTGTGCCGGCGATACGAGCCAAGTGCTCGCCGATGTGCTCGGGACCACCGGGCCACTTGAAAGAAGGAATGGTCAGACCGATACGCATGAATGAGGTCCTTCGACGATTTCCACGGATCGTGGACGGTGCGTTGTCATGTGCGGCGCCGTGAGCATTCGCCGATGCGTCCGCCGTCAGCGAGAACTGGTAGCCGGAGATCCAGGAGCGTCGATCCAGTAGCGCTTGGTGTCGAAGGCGTAGGTCGGGATCGCGGTCCGTCGAGGGGTGCGTCCCTGGTGCAGTGCGGCCCAGTCGACGGTGACGCCGTTGACCCAGAG